>JAIRTY010000329.1 GCA_031254715.1 Nocardiopsaceae bacterium
GGGACGGGCACGGAGGGACGGGCACGGAGGGACGGGCACGGAGGGACGGGCCCGGGGTACGGACCCGCGGGCGGAATCAATGCGCGGGCGGAGGGGTTCGCGTAAGTATGGCGCGAGGACACAAGATCACGATTGACCCGGCCGGGCGGCACGTCGAGGTCAGCCTTGGCGGCGAGCAGCTAGCCGCTTCCGACCGCGCCGTCGTCCTGCGGGAGACCGGCATGGCGGAGCGGTACTACTTCCCGCGCGAGGATGTGCGCACCGACCTGCTCCGGGCCACGGCCCACCACACCACCTGCCCGTTCAAGGGCCAGGCCGCGTACTGGTCCGCCGAGGCCGGCGGGGAGCTGCACGAGAACCTGGTCTGGAGCTACGAGACCCCGATCCCGGAGGCCTCCGGGATCACCGGTCTCATGTGCTTCTATAACCACCGGGTCGAGCTCACCGTCACCGGCCACGAGGCTCAGCTCACCCGCGAATAAACGGTTGACGCTCGCGCAGCGGCGGCACGACGCTGGCCGCTGTGACCGCAGTGCCCGACCACGTTCTCCGCAACCGGGCGGCCTGGGACCAATGGGCGGCTGACTACGCTCGCCCGGGCCTGCGCAACTGGACGGCGGCCGAGCCCAGCTGGGGCATCTGGGCCATCCCCGAGTCCCAGGCCGGCCTGCTGCCGGCCGGGCTGGCCGGCCTGGACAGCATCGAGCTCGGCTGCGGCACCGGCTACGTGTCGGCCTGGCTGGCGCGGCGCGGCGCCCGGCCCGCCGGGCTCGACAACTCCTCGGCCCAGCTGGCTACCGCCCGAGCCCTGCAAGACCGCTTCGGGCTGCGGTTCCCGCTCATGCACGCCAGTGCCGAGCACGCGCCGTTCGCCGATGGCAGCTTTGACCTGGCGATCTCGGAGTACGGCGCCAGCATCTGGTGCGACCCGTACGCCTGGATCCCGGAGGCTGCCCGGCTGCTGCGCCCGGGTGGCCAGCTGATCTTCCTGGTGAACTCGGCCCTGCTCATGCTCACCACCCCGGACCAGGACGGCCTGCCCGCCGCCGAGCACCTGCTGCGGCCCTACTTCGGCATGCACCGGTTCGAGTGGCCCGACAACGACTCGGTTGAGTTCCACCTCGGCCACGGCGACATGATCAGGCTGCTGCGCAGCTGCGGCCTGGAGGTGGAGGACCTGCTCGAGCTCCGCCCGGCGCCACGGCCTCGGTCCCGTTCGCCACCCTGGACTGGGCGCGGAACTGGCCCTGCGAAGAAGTCTGGAAGGCCCGCAAGGTCACCAGCGCACCGGCCCCGCCGAGAAATCCCTATACTCTCAATCTATATACTAGACAAATTGACAATGTGGGAAAGCTCACGGCAGAATGCTCCTCAATGCCTATAACTTTGGGCGAAAATAACGGAATGCTTGGCATGAGACGGCACTGCCTGGGAACGAGGCAGCCACGGGCACTCGCCCGACCGTGACGGAGCCGTCAGCAGGAGACACCCGCCAGCAACCGGGAGGCAGATCCAGCGATGGACCTCAACCCCTACATCGTCTTGGGCAGCGCGGTCGTGGGCATGCTGGTAGGCCTCACCGGCGCCGGCGGCGGCGCCCTCATGACACCGATGCTGATCTTGCTTTTCAGCGTGAAGCCGTCCTCCGCCATCTCCAGTGACCTGGTCGCCGCCGTGCTGATGCGGCCGGTCGGAGCCCTGGTCCACCTGCGGAAGGGAACGGTCAACCTGCGCCTGGTCGGGCTGATGGTGCTGGGCTCGGTGCCGATGGCGTTCGTCGGCGCCTACCTGCTCAGCCTGCTCGGCAACGGAGCGGCCGCTGAAACCAACGTCGAGATCGCGCTGGGCGCGGCGCTGCTCGTGGGCGCCGCCGCCATGGTGCTGCGCTACGTCCTCGACCGCAGATCGGGACAGCAGCGGATCGGGACGGCGACCGAGGTCACGGTCCGCCCGGTGCCAACGATCGTGATCGGCATGGCTGGCGGGCTGATCGTGGGGATGACGTCGGTGGGCGCCGGCTCGCTCATGATCGTGCTGCTGCTGTTCGTCTACCCGTTGCTGAGCGCGGGCAGGCTGGTCGGGACCGACCTGACCCAGGCGGTCCCGCTGAGCGCGGCCGCGGCGCTGGGAGCGCTGGCGTTCGGGCACGTCGAGTTCGGGGTGACCGCCTCGATCGTGATCGGGAGCGTCCCGGCGGTCGTGATCGGCTCGCTGCTCTCGTCGCGGGCGCCGGACCGCTACATCAGGCCCATCATCACCTTCGTGATCTTCGCCTCCGGCCTCAAGTACGTGGGCGTGGGCACCACGGCGCTAGGCCTGATCCTGGGCGCAGTGGTGCTGGCCGGCGCCGGATACTGGCTGGCAAAGGCGCAGCCGTGGCGGAACGGCTGGCGGCAGGCGCTCGCCGCCCCCGCCGATGGCCGGCCGCCCGCCGCCACATCCGGCGCGGTCACGGCGCAGGCAGCCCAGCCCGAGCCGGCCGAGTCGCGGGCGGACGGCTAGCTGCCGGACCGGGGCAGGCCCGCGTCAGCCCGCCAGCCAGGGCCGCAGCTTCTCGGGGTTGCGCATCACCCAGATGTGCCTGATCCGGCCGGCCGCGACCTCGAACGCGAACACCGTCACGGTGACGCCGTCCTGCTGAGCCACCAGGCCTGGCTGGCCGTTGACGGTGCGCTCAAGGAACACCATGGTGCTGGGCCTCCGGCTGGCGATCTCGGCCCAGGCGCGCGCGACCTGCTCGCCGCCCTCGATGGGGTGCAGGAAGGCCATGACCAGGCCGCCGCTGTCCGCGACCGCCGTAGCATCGGGGTCGAGCAGGCCGATCAGGGCGTTGATGTCCTTGGCCTCCCAGGCCGCCTTGAAGGCCCTGACGACGCCGGCCTGCTGGGCCGCCGGGGTGGCGGGAGCGGGCGAGGCGGGGAGGCGGCGGCGGGCTGAGGAGGCAAGCTTGCGGCAGGCCGCCGGGGAACGGCCGACGATCTCGGCCACCTCGGCGAACGGGTAGCGGAAGACGTCGTGCAGGATGAACGCGACCCGCTCGGCCGGGGTCATCGTTTCCAGCACGACCAGGAAGGCCATGCTGACCGACTCATCCAGGGTGACCCGGTCGGCCGGATCGCCCCCGGGGCCGGCCCGCCCGGCCGTCAGCCCGGTCCGTTCCGGCAGCGGCTCGGGGATCCATTCGCCCACGTAGGTCTCTCGCCGGGCGCGGGCCGAGCCGAGCAGGTTGAGGCAGATGCGGCTGGCCACCGTCGTCAGCCAGCCGCCCGGGTTGTCGATGGCTGCCTGCTGCCGGGCGGACATGGCATACCAGCGCGCGTAGGTCTCCTGCACGGCATCCTCGGCCTCGGCCAGGGAGCCCAGCAGCCGGTAGGTGAGATTGATCAGCCGGCGCCGCTCGCCCATGATCACGTCCAGGCCGGGCGCTGGCCGGATTTCAGCTAGGCCGGATCGGCTGGTCATGGCGCCACATCTCCCCTCGCACAGCTGCCCTCACCGGTTCGACCGGACAGGACCCCCGAATGTGACGCTGGCGCGCCGCCTCACATTCCGCGGGCCCCGCTTGTCCTACTGCTGGGACGAGACCGAGGAGGCTTCATGACGACCCAGATTCCGGCAGCACAGTTCAATGCCCCGGCGCCCGCGCAGCGCCTGGAACGGGCGGTCGCCGCGCTGACCGCACACGGTTTCACCGTCGAGATCCTCGACGACGCGGCCGCCGCGCGTACCCGCATCAAAGACCTGATACCCGCGGGCGCCAGCGTGTTCACCGGGGCCAGCGAGACCCTCCGGCTGTCGGGCATCGATGACGACATCAACGCCAGCGGGCGGTACGACGCCGTCAAGCGGCGCGGCCAGACCATGGACCGCGCCCTCGAACTCGACGAGATCTGGCGGCTGATGTCCACGCCCGACGTCATCGTGGGCAGCGTCCACGCGGTCACAGAAACCGGCTCGCTGGTGGTCGCCTCGGCCAGCGGCAGCCAGCTGCCCGGCTACGCCGGCGGCTCCCGCCGCGCGATCTGGGTCGTCGGGGCGCAGAAGGTGGCCGCCGACCTGGCCACGGCGCTGCGCCGGGTCGAGGACCACTGCCTCCCGCTGGAGAACGCCCGCGTCCAGGAGGCCTACGGAAAGCCCGGCGCCGCCAGCGCCGTCAACCGCCTCCTCATCCTCAACGCAGAGACCGAGCCCGGGCGCGGCACCGTGCTGCTGCTCCGCGAAGCCATCGGATTCTGACCCCGCCCGGGTCGGGCGCCCGGATTTTTCCGGAACGATTGCCGTCCATGGCAGCGGGGCGAATTGGCCGGATGTCCGCTGCGGCGGCAGTGAACGGGGGTGACAACGGCGCAGGCCCGGCGCCGCCGTCAAGGCCGTCGACGCGGCTGCGGGCAGCTGTCTATGATCGGCGTGACCCGGCGGCCGGAACGGGGGAAATGGCCATGGCACTGCCTGACCTGAATGCCGTCATTGAACAGCATCTCGCCGCATTCGATAAGCCAGGCGTGCTGTCCGTCCGCCCCGGTTTCCGGGTCAGGGACAACTGGCTGACCGATACCCCGGCCATCGTGGTGACCGTTCGGAGGAAAAGGCGGCACCTCCCGGAAGCGGAACTGCTGCCGCGCGAGGTGGCCGGTGCCGGTGTGGACGTGCGGGAGGCGTCCTCGCGGAAGGTGCTGGAACTGGAGCGGCCGGAGGAATACGCGGCCCAGCTCCGGCTGGCGCCGGATACCGGGTCGGTCCCGCATTTCCCGGACGAGCGGACCCTGGCCGGCGCGCATCCGGCAGCGGCCGCGTCCGCGCATGCCCAGCTGGCCGCAATCGCCAAGCCGGAGCTCCCGTACTCGGGCCCGGACGGGGTGAGCCTGGCACCGGTCGAGGCGGCCGTGACGCTGCGGCTGAGCGCGAGCCCCGACACCGGCTGGGCGGTGCTGCGGGACTTCCTGGCCGGTACGACCCGGTCGCTGACCGTCGGCCTGTACGACTTCACGTCCGCGCACGTGCTGGCGGCCGTGTCCGGCAGCCTGGCCGGGAAGCAGCTTCAGCTCGTGCTCGACCACCCGCCGAAGAACCCGACCGCCGACCAGACGGACGCCGCCACGGTCGACGCCCTGCGCCACGACCTGCCAGGATTCACCCAGGCGTGGGCGCTGACCAGGCTGGACAAGGACGCGACCGCCTGGATCTACCCCACCTCCTACCACATCAAGGCCGCCGTCAGGGACGCCGCAGCGGTGTGGCTGTCCAGCGGCAACTGGAACAACTCGAACCAGCCCGACATCGACCCGCTGACCGTCGCGGCGGACGCGCAGAGCGCCCGGCACCGCGACCGGGACTGGCACGTGGTCATCGAGCAGCCGCAGCTGGCGCAGATGTTCGAGGCCTACCTGCGCAACGACCTGTCCGTCGCCGCTGCCCACAACGGGCCGCCGGAGCAGCCGGGGGCGCCGCTGCCGCCGCCGGGGCCCGGGAGCACCGAGACGCCGCCGTTCAGCGAGTTCTTCCCGGCCGCTTCGGTCAACGGCACGATCAGGATCGTCCCGCTGCTGACGCCCGATCCCGGCGTCTACGCGGGCGCGGTGCGCAGCCTCATCGCCGCTGCCACCAAGACCCTGTACTTGCAGTTCCAGTACATCGAGCTGCCGAAGACGACCGATGCCACCTCGCAGAGCTTCGTCGACCTGGTCAGCGCCGTGATCGAGCGGCAGCGGGCCGGCCTGGACGTCAAGATCATCATGAGCGAGTTCGAGACGGCCGGCTACCTGGAGCAGTTGCAGGCGCTGGGCCTCGACGTGACCGGCAGCGTCAAGATCCAGAACAACGTCCACAACAAGGGAATCGTCGTCGACGGCCAGTCGGTCCTGGTCAGCAGCCAGAACTGGTCCACCGACGGCACCTTGTACAACCGGGATGCCGGTGTCATCATTCACGATCAGACCGCGGCCGGGTACTTCCAGCAGATCTTCCTGCACGACTGGGAGCACCTCGCGGCGCAGAAGGTGCAGCCGGACTGAGGAAGGGACAGCGTGCGGCTGATCGTGGTGGGCTCCGGGATCACCGGCAGCGCCTGCGCCTACGCCGCCGCCCAGCTGGGCGCGGAGGTCACGCTGGTCGACGCCGGCCTGCCGGGCCAGGCCACCGCGGCGGGCGCGGGGATCATCTGCCCCTGGACCAACGGGGCGCCGGGCTCCGTCAGGTACGACTTCGCCTGCGCGGCGGCGCGGGCGTACCCGCAGCTGGTCGCGGAGCTGGCAGAGCACGGCGAGACCGGCGTGTCCTACCGCCAGACCGGGGCGCTGGTGCTGGCGGAGACCGGCGGCCAGCTGGAGCGGGTCAGCCAGGAACTGGCGGCCCGGCGAGCCGGTGCCCCCGAGATGGCCGAGGTCCAGGTCCTGTCCAGCGAGGAGGCGCGGCAGCTGTTCCCGCCGCTGCGCCCGGGGCCGGCCGCCGTGCGCATCGCGGGCGCCGCGCGGGTGGACGGCCGCCGGATGGCGGCCGCGCTGACCCGGGCCGCCGCCCGGAACGGGGCGGTGACCAGGACCGGCGAAGCGGCGCTGGCCTGCCGGGACGGCCGGGTGACCGGCGTGGCGGCCGGCGGCGAGCTGATCGAGGCGGACGCGGTGGTGGCCGCCGCCGGCG
>JAIRTY010000762.1 GCA_031254715.1 Nocardiopsaceae bacterium
GTGCTGGTCTTGTTCATCGGTGTCATCGGCGCGATCGTGGTGGCCAGTGACCGGCTGCGGGCGGCCGGCCGGGGCGGCGTAAGGTGACAGCTACCGGCAACCGTGACTAGGGAGACACGTCGTGGGCGTCCGCACGTGGATCGAAGGATGGCCGGTCTATCGCCAGTTCAGCGGCGACGACGGGCTCGGTCGCGGCGCGGCGGCCAAGAGCCGGGTAACCGCCGGGCTCGCGCCGCGGACCCGGACCGCGGACAAGGTCGTCAAGTCGGTATGCCCCTACTGCGCCGTCGGCTGCGGGCAGAACGTGTACGTCTCCGGCGGAGAGGTCACCCAGATCGAGGGCGACCCGGATTCCCCGGTCAGCCGCGGCCGGCTGTGCCCGAAGGGGTCGGCGAGCCTGCAGCTGACCACCGGCCCGCAGCGCCGGCACCGCGTGCTCTACCGGCGGCCGCACGGCACCGGCTGGGAGCCCCTGGACCTGGACACGGCGATGGACATGATCGCCGACCGGGTGATCGCTGCCCGTCGGCAGGGCTGGCAGGACGAGGTGGACGGCGCGCTCACCCGCCGCACCATGGGGATTGCCAGCCTGGGCGGGGCGACGCTGGACAACGAAGAGAATTACCTGATCAAGAAGCTGTTCACGGCGCTGGGCGCGATCCAGATCGAGAACCAGGCGCGGATTTGACACTCCTCCACCGTCCCCGGTCTGGGGACCAGCTTCGGCCGCGGCGGCGCGACCACGTTCCAGCAGGACCTGCAGCACTCGGATTGCATCGTGATCCAGGGCTCGAACATGGCCGAGTGCCATCCGGTCGGGTTCCAGTGGGTGATGGAGGCCAAGGCCCGCGGCGCGACGGTGATCCATGTCGACCCGCGGTTCACCCGCACCAGCGCGGTGGCCGACCTCCACGTACCGATCCGGGCCGGCGCGGATATCGCGTTCCTGGGCGGGATCATCAACTACGCCCTGTCGAACGAGAAGTACTTCCGTGACTACGTGGTCGCCTACACGAACGCGGCCACGATCCTGACCGAGGACTACGCCGACACCGAGGACCTGGGCGGCGTGTTCTCCGGGTTCGACCGCGAGCACCGCCTCTACGACATGGAGTCCTGGCGGTACCAGGGCGGCGCGGTGCGCCCGGCCGTCGGTGAGCGGAGCCCCGCCGAGACCCGCGCCCCGCTCACGGCCGCCGAGATGCGTAAGGTGCGGCGGTCAGGCCGCGGCGAGGCACACGGGTCCGGGGGCGCCGCCGCCCATCCCGACCCCGACACCGACGAGACCCTCACCCATCCGCGGTGCGTCTTTCAGGTGCTCAAGCGGCATTTCGCCCGGTACACGCCGGAGCAGGTGGCGGAGGTCACCGGGGTGCCGGCGGAGACGTTCCGGCAGGTGTGCGAGCAGGTCACGGCGAATTCCGGGCGGGACAGGACCACCGCCTTCGTCTACAGCGTGGGCTGGACCCAGCACACCGTCGGGGTGCAGTACATCCGCACCGCGGCGATCCTGCAGGCGCTGCTGGGCAACATGGGCCGCCCCGGCGGCGGGATCATGGCGCTGCGCGGCCACGCGTCCATCCAGGGCTCCACCGACATTCCCACGCTGTTCGACATCCTGCCCGGTTACCTCCCGATGCCGCACGCGCACGGGAACGAGGACCTCGAGACCTACATCGCGGCCGAGACGGTGGCCAAGGGGTTCTGGGCCAATACCCGGGAATACATGGTCAGCCTGCTGAAGTCCTACTGGGGCGACGCCGCCACCGCGGAGAACGATTTCTGCTACGACTACCTGCCGCGGCTGACCGGCAGCCACAGCACCTATGAGACGGTGCTGGCCCAGGTCGCCGGAGAATGCAAGGGCTATTTCCTGTTCGGCCAGAACCCTGCCGTCGGCTCCGCCAACGCGAAGCTGCAGCGGCTGGGCATGGCGAACCTGGACTGGCTGGTGGTCAGGGATTTCACGCTGATCGAGAGTGCGACGTTCTGGCAGGACGGGCCGGAGATCGAGACCGGGGAGCTGCGCACCGCGGACATCGGCACCGAGGTGTTTTTCCTCCCGGCGGCGGCGCACACGGAGAAGGACGGCAGCTTCACCAACACCCAGCGGATGCTGCAGTGGCATCACACCGCGGTCGAGCCGTCCGGGGATGCGCGCAGCGACCTGTGGTTCGCCTACCATCTCGGCCGGCGGATCCGGGCGAAGCTGGCCGGGTCCGGCGACGAGACGGACCGTCCCATCCTCGATCTCACCTGGGACTACCCGGTCGCCGGGCCGCTTGCGGAACCCGCCGCCGATGCCGTCCTGGCCGAGATCAACGGCTGGGACTCCGACGGGAAGCCGCTGTCGTCCTACACCCAGCTGGCCGCGGACGGCTCCACCGCCTGCGGCTGCTGGATCTACTGCGGGGCGCGGGCCGACGGGGTGAACCAGCCCGCTCGCCGCAAGCCCGGCCGCGAGCAGAACTGGGTCGCGAACGAGTGGGGCTGGGCCTGGCCCGCCAACCGGCGGATCCTGTACAACCGCGCCTCCGCCGACCCGGACGGCAAGCCGTGGAGCGAGCGCAAGGCCCTGGTCTGGTGGGACGCGGACAAGAAGCGCTGGACCGGGCACGACAACCCGGATTTCATCGCCGACCGGGAGCCTTCCTACCGGCCCGGCAAGGACGCGACCGGCGTAGCGGCGATTTCCGGTGCCGACCCGTTCATCATGCAGGCAGACGGCAAGGCGTGGCTGTTCGCCCCGGCAGGCCTGGCCGATGGCCCGCTTCCGGTTCATTACGAGCCGCAGGAGAGCCCGTTCCCCAATCTCCTCTACGACCAGCAGCACAACCCGGTCCGCGAGATCCTCGCCAGCCCCCGCAACCGCTACCAGCCCAGCGGCGGCCAGCGTGGCTCCGCCGTGTTCCCGTACGTGGCGACCACCTACCGGCTGACCGAGCATCACACCGCCGGGGGCATGTCGCGTTTCCTGCCCTACCTGGCAGAGCTGCAGCCGGCGTTCTTCTGCGAGGTCTCGCCCGAGCTGGCGGCCGAGCGCGGGCTTGAGCACGCGGGCTGGGCCACGATTGTCACCGCGCGCAACGCGATCGAGGCCCGGGTGCTGGTGACCGAGCGGATGCGGCCGGTGCGGGTAGCCGGCCAGGTGCTGCACCAGGTGGGCCTGCCCTACCACTGGGGCCCGAACGGCCTGACGGCCGGGGACGCCGCCAACGAGCTGGCGCACCTGTCCCTCGACCCGAACGTGCACATCCAGGAGGTCAAGGCGCTGGCGTGTGACATCCGCCCCGGGCGGCGGCCGCGCGGGCCGGCGCTGCTCGACCTCGTCCGCTCCTACCAGCGGCGGGCCGGGATCACCGCAAAGACAGGAACGGAGGCCTGATCACGATGGCACACGCGGCATCCGGGCCCGGTCCGGCGTTTGCCACCGGTCCGGCGGACGCCGCGGGCGGGCTCGACCCGGCGGCCAGTTCCGGGTACGCCGATCACCCGCCCCGGATGGGGTTCTTCACCGACACCTCCGTCTGCATCGGGTGCAAGGCGTGCGAGGTGGCCTGCAAGGAGTGGAACGCGGTGCCCGCGGACGGGCTGGATCTGACCGGCATGTCCTACGACAACACCGGCGCCCTGGGCGCATCCACCTGGCGGCACGTCGCGTTCATCGAGCAGCCAGCCCCCGCCGTGCCAGACTCCGTCCTGCCGGACCCCGGCGGGCCCATCGCCGGCGGCGACGGCGTGCGTTGGCTGATGTCGAGCGACGTGTGCAAGCACTGCACCGAGGCGGCCTGCCTGGACGTGTGCCCCACCGGGGCGCTGCTGCGCACCGAGTTCGGCACCGTGGTGGTGCAGGACGACGTCTGCAACGGCTGCGGCTACTGCGTCTCCGCCTGCCCGTTCGGCGTCATCGGGCGGCGCGAGTCCGATGGCGGGGCGCACAAGTGCACGCTGTGCTACGACCGGCTCGGTGACGGCCTGACCCCGGCCTGCGCCAAGGCCTGCCCGACCGAGTCGATCCAGTTCGGGCCGCTGGACGAGCTGCGCGAACGGGCCGCCGGGCGGGTGACCGAACTGCACGAGGCCGGGGTGAGCGACGCCCGGCTGTACGGCGCCGACCCGGCGGACGGTATCGGCGGCGCGGGCGCGTTCTTCCTGCTGCTGGATGAGCCGGAGGTGTACGGGCTGCCGCCGGACCCGGTGGTCACCACCCGAGACCTGCCCCGGATCTGGCGGCACGCGGCGACGGCGGCTGCGAGCCTGGCTGTCGCCGCTATCCTGTCCGGCGCCTGGCGGCGGCCGTGACGGCGCGCACCCGGCGCGGCGGGCGGGAGGCACGCGAAGCCAGCATGGTGCCGCCGGCGGAGTTCCAGTCCTACTACGGCAGGCCGGTCCTCAAGGAGCCGGTGTGGGCGGCGCCGGACGTGCCCGGATACCTGTTCTTCGGCGGGCTGGCAGGTGCCTCCTCCGCGCTGGCGGCGGCCGCCGGCTTCGCCGGCCGGCCGGAACTGGCCCGGGCGGCCAAGACCGCGGCCGCGGGCGCGATCAGCCTGTCCGCGGTGGCGCTGGTGCGCGATCTGGGGCGCCCGGCCAGGTTCCTCAACATGCTGCGGGTGTTCAAGCCCACCTCGCCGATGAGCGTCGGCAGCTGGCTGCTCGCCGCCTACGGGCCGGCGGCGGGCGCGGCGGCGGCGTCGGCGGTCACCGGCCGGCTCCCGCGGATCGGCCGGGCGGCAACCGCCACCGCGGCAGCGCTCGGCCCGGCCGTGGCCGCCTACACGGCCGCGCTGCTGTCCGACACCGCCGTGCCGGCCTGGCACGAGGCGCACCGGGAGCTGCCGTACCTGTTCGTCGGCTCGGCCGCCACCGCCGCCGGCGGGCTGGGGCTGGTGCTGGTGCCGCCGGAGCGGGCCGAGCCCGCACGGCGGCTGGCCCTGCTCGGCGCCGCGGGCGAGCTGCTCGCCAAGAGCCTGCTGATCCGGCGGCTCGGGCCGGCCGCCCGGCCCTACCAGTCCGGCCGGGCGGGTGACCTGATGCAGGCGGGCGAGGTGCTGACCGCCAGCGGGCTCGCCGCGGCGGCGCTGGGCGGCCGGAGCCGGGTCCTCGCCATGGCCGCCGGCACGATGCTGGTGACCGCGTCCGCGCTGACCCGGTTCGGCGTCTTCCACGCCGGCCGGGAATCCGCGCGTGACCCCGGGTACACAATCGGCCCGCAGCGGGACCGTATCCGCCAGCAGCAGGGCCGGGACACGCCCTAACCGGCGGGCAGGGGAGGAGCAGCCCGATGGCGGGGCCCGATCACGCCCGGAGCGGCGTCCCCTCACCGGTCGCGGCCTAGCCGCGTCCCGGGTCCGGGCCGCCCAGCTCGTCCTCGCGCTCGCCGGGGTCAGGCCCGCCCAGCTCATCCTCGCGCTCGCCCGGGTCAGGCCCGCCCAGCTCGTCTTCCCGGCCGGCCGCGTCCGGGCCGCCGAGCTCGTCGCGGCCGCTCGGGTCCGCGCCGCCCAGTTCGTCTTCCCGCTCGGCAGGGTCCTGCCCGCCGAGGGTGTCCCGTGCCTCGCCGCCGGGCTCAGGTTCGCTCGCATAACGTGCCATCGTGCCTCCTTCGCCGGCTCTCTCTGCGCAGACCTACCCCCCGGCCCCCCGGTCTATCCGGGGCTGGTCAGGGCACCTGGGCAGGGGCCGGCAGGAGTTCGCGGGCGGCGGGCGCGGCGCGCCGCAGCAGCGCCCGGAAGGCCTCGCGCTCGCCGTCATCCAGCCCGGCCAGCAGCCTGTCCTCGGCTTCGCGCACGCGCCGCTGCGCGTCCCGGCATGCGCGGCGGCCCGCCGGGGTAGGGACGATCTTGCGCTGGCGCCGGTCGGCCGGATTGAGCTGGCGTTCCACCAGGCCCGCCGCGGCCAGCTCGTCGATGAGGTAGGTCATCACGGTGCGGTCGATGCCCACGCAGACAGCCATGGCGAGCTGGGTCGGCTGGTCGCCGCGGACCGCCGCGGCGAGCGTCTGATAGCCGCGCCAGCCCCCCGGGATGCCGTCGAGCGCGGCAGCAACCGTCAGGTGGTAGGCGCGCATCAGGACAGCCAGGGACATGCCGATGTCGTCGGTCCGGTCGATCACGCTGGGTGCCGGGTCAGGTGCTGCTTGCGTGGTGGTACTCACGCGGGGATGGTAACGGC
The DNA here is from genome assembly GCA_031254715.1 of Nocardiopsaceae bacterium. GTDB lineage: Bacteria > Actinomycetota > Actinomycetes > Streptosporangiales > Streptosporangiaceae > JAIRTY01. The sequence goes on from JAIRTY010000762.1 coordinate 6,169, forward strand.
CAGAAAATTTGTTGTCGAGACCATCTGAGCGATCTACGATCGGCTCCGCACAGCATGCGGAGGGGGCAGCCGTGGCAGAGGCTATCCGCGGCCCTGGCCCGGCCGGGGGCACCGGGGGTGCCGCCCCGGCGGCGCGCCGGGGCTGGTGGCGGTACTGGCAGATCGTGCCCATCGCGGTGGTCATGTGGGCACTCGACGCCGTGGACAGTTTCCGCTCCGGCACGCAGTCCGCCGGCATCGCCCACGCCCCCGTCATCGGCCGCGCCAGCGACGCGATCGGCGGCTCGTTCGGCCAGGTCATGAACCAGTGGACGAGCGCGCACCCGCTGGCCGCCGTCCCCGCGACCGCCTACTACATCGTGCTGCACGTGCTGGTCACCGGCACCGCCGGGATCCTGCTGCTACGGGCGGGCCGACCGTCGCTGCGGCTGCACCGCAACGCGCTGATACTCACGCAGGTGACCGGGCTGGCAGTGTTCTGGTGGTATCCGGTGGCGCCGCCGCGGATGCTGCCCGGCTATCACGACACTGCCGCCGCTACCGTGCCGGTCTTCTCCAACCTGCTGCAAACCCACGCGGCCGACCAGTTCGCTTCGTTCCCGTCGCTGCACGTCGCCTGGGCGCTGTGGGTGGCGATCGCCGCCGGGTCCCTGCTGCGCCGCCGGGCATGGCGGGCGGCGGTGTGGGCCTACCCGGCGCTGACCGTCGCCGACGTGCTGGCCACCGCCAACCACTACCTGCTGGACGTGATCGCCGCTCCGGCCGTCGTCGCGGCCGGGTACGCGGCCGCCGCGGCACTGCCCGCCCTCGCCCGTCACGTGCGGCTGCGGCGGCTGCCGGTCCGCCCGGCTGGTGCCCGCCCGTTCCCGGCGGGCCTGGTGGCCCCCAGCCCGTTCCAGGTCCGCCCGGCCCTCACGCGCCCGCTCACTGCCTGGCAGGGTCTCGCGGCCGGTCACGCGATCCAGGCCGCGGCGGTCAGGGCCGCGGCCGCCATGGGCACCGCGGCCGCCCTGATGACCGGCATCCCCCCGGTCATGCTCACCGGGGGGATGTCATCGCTGCCCGGGGCACACCGCCGGGCACAGTCCCCGCTCACCGCCGGGGGGGCCGGCTAGTGGCGCTTCCCGCCGGCAGCTCAACGGCCACCGGCGTGCGCCAGGCACAGGCGTCAGTGTCACTCCCCGGGAGGTGGTGGCCGCCGCCGCGGATCAGCCGGGCTCGGCGGGGCCAGACCAGCCAGGCGGCACAGGGCAGCGAACCCGGCCTCGGTGCCGGGCCATTGGCGCCGGACCGCCGGTAGGCCCGCCCGGTGCACGACCCAGCGCAGCACAGCCGCCGTGATGATGGCGTCGTCGGCGTAACCCAGCACCGGGATGAAGTCGGGCACCAGGTCAACCGGGGAGGCAAGATAGGCCAGCAGCAACGCGACCGCGATCCGCGCACCGCGCGGCAGGCTGCGGTCACCGGCCAGCCGGGGCAGCAGCCTTAGCAGGTCAGGCAGCAGTCGCAATGCCTCACGCAACAACCCGCCGCGCGGCCGCGCGATGATCAGTGCCACCACGAGCGCCGCCCATGCCAGCAGCAATCCCGCCGCCAGCCCGAGCAGCAGATCCAGCCACCAGGACCCCCACACACACCATCCCTAGCACACGGCAATGCACCCGGGCCGCTGGCCGCAGGCGCCGCGCCAGGCCCTCCCGGCCGAGAGCATCCGTCCCGGGGCGGAAGGCACGGCGGTACCTTAATTCGCATGCGGCGGGAGAGCACCTACACCAGGCTCGGGTGGATCTGCCTGATAGTTGTCGGTGCCGGCATCCTGGGCTTTGGTCTCGTCGCTGTCGTGGCGCCGGGATCCGGCAATCAGCCGCTCATGCGAGCCGACGGCCTGGCCTCGATTGGCCTGGGCCTGTTCGGCGTAATGACCACTTGGGTGCCGTTTCGCCGCGGGGAGCGGTGGGCGTGGGTCACGCTCTGGTTTTATCCCGTCTTCTGGGCCGTGCACCTGGCCGCCCGGCTGCCGCCGGGCAAGGACCATATCCATCAGGTCGTGTTCATCGTGCTGTCGCTGGCAGGCCTGCTGTTGCCGGTCCGGGAATTCTTCCCGAGGACTGGTCGCGCCTAGCCGTCCCCGGGCGGTGCGGTCTCTGAGGTCGCCACCGCGAGCGGGGCAGCGGCCCGCGCCCCGGAAGCGCGCTGGCGCCAGGCCCGCCAGATGTGAGGGACGATCATGGTGAGGACGGGGAGGCAGACCGCCAGCAGCGCGTAGCGGGAAACCAGCCCGGCCATCGCCACCCCGCTCCCGCCCAGCAGGGAGCCGAGCACTGTGAGGACGGTCACCCAGGCCGTCGTCCCGATGGCATCGGCGATGAGGAACGGGAACAGCGGCAGCCCCAGCCAGCCGGCCGCGGCGTAGACGGGGGTCTGGGTGCCGCCGGGCAGGAACGCCGACATCGCCACCAGCGGGGCCGCGAGCCGGACGCCCCGGCGCTGCACGAGGTCGACCCGGGCGGCGGCGCGAGGGCTGCTGGCCAGTTTCCCGACGAAACGCCGGCCCCAGCGCCTGCCGGCCCACCACAGGATCCAGTCCGAGCGCATCATCGACGGCAGCGCGGCGGCGACCACGACGCCCGGCTGCGGGTGGTGGTGCACCGCCGCGAACGCGGCTGCCGCCACCACCGACGGATTCGATCCCGCGAGCATTTCCAGCAGCACGGGATGCGACGCGATCAGGACCGGCGTCAGCGGGATCATGGCCATCGCGTAGGCGACACTCGCCCCGATCGCGGCCACGATGAGCAGGTCTCCGCCCCGGGCCGGCCCGTGCCAAGGGCACCAGCCCGCCCACCGTCCCGTCGGCCCCGGTGCCGCGGCAGTGGCCGCTGGCGCGGGCATGACCTGGCGGTCCGGCTCGTTCGATGTCGTCATGCGGCTCCCGCGCACGTTCGTGGTCTGCTCGCCAGGCGCCCTGTTACCGCAGGCCACGACATGCGGGCGGCCGGGTGCCACCACTGGCACAGGCCGGCCAGGGCCTTGCCCGCTCAACGTAACATCCCGGGGCCGGAGTTCCCGGGCGCTCGCCGGCGGCCGTCAGGCGGCGGTGCCGCGGCGGCGGTCAGGCCGCGGCCTGATTGCGGGATCAGGCGGCGGTCAGACCGCGGCGGTGATGGCGGCCGTCTCGGCCGGGCTCAGCTCGATGGCCGCGGCCGCGACGTTGTCCTCGACGTGACCGGGCGACCCGGATCCAGGGATCGGCAGCATCTGCGGCGACCTGGCGAGCAGCCAGGCCAGCACGACCTGCCGGGCGGTGACGCCGTGCGCGCTGGCGGCCTCGGTGACCGGGCCGGCCTCGTCGGCGCCCTGGATCGGGGCCCACGGCAGGAAGACGAGCTGTTCCTGCTCGCACAGGTCGACCATGGTCTCCCAGCGGCGGTCGCCGACGTTGTAGCGGTTCTGGACCGAGACGATCGGCGTCACCTGCTGCGCCTCGCGCAACTGTGACTCCGACACGTTCGAGATCCCGATGTGACGGATCTTCCCCTCGTCCTTGAGCTGGGCGAGCGCTCCGACCGACTCGGCGACCGGGACCTGCGGGTCGGGCCGGTGGAACTGGTAGAGGGGTATCTGGTCGAGCCGGAGCCGCCGCAGGCTGCCTTCGCACGCCTGCCGCAGATGCTCGGGCCGCCCGTCCGTGTCCCACCGGCCGGGTCCCGGGCGCACCATTCCGCCCTTGGTCGCGATCACCAGTTCGTCCGGGTACGGGTACAGCGTCTCGGCCAGCAGCGTCTCGCTCACCTCCGGCCCGTAGGAGTCGGCGGTGTCGATCAGCGTCACGCCGAGTTCCACCGCGCGCCTGACCGCCGCCTTGGCCTGGTCACGATCCGGCGGCTCCCGCCAGATCCCCGGCCCGGTGATGCGCATCGCGCCGAAGCCCATCCGGTTCACGGTCAGGTCGCCGCCGAGGTCGATGGTCCCGGCCGCTCCGGCCACAGGCCGATCAGTCATGTGACTCCTCCCGGTTCACAGTCCGTACGCCTCCAGCAGCCGCAGCCAGACCTCGCTGATCGTGGGGAACGGCGGCACGGCGTGCCAGAGGCGGTCAAGCGGCACCTGGCCTGCCACCGCGACGGTCGCTGAATGTAGCAGGTCAGCGGTGTCCTGACCGGCGAACGTGGCGCCCACGACGACGCGCCTGGCCTCGTCCACGATCATGCACGCCCGGCCGCGGTACCCGTCGGCTTGCAGCCCGGCCCCTGCTGCCGCGGTCATGTCCACCTCGACCGCACGCACGTCGATGCCCCGCGCCCGGGCGCCGGCCTCGGTCAGCCCGGCCGAGCACACCTCCGGATCTGTGAACACGACCTGGGTGGTGACGGTGTGGTCGGCCCAGGCGGCCAGCGACGGACCGTCGCCCGGCCTGCCAGCGGCCCGCGCCGCGATCACGTCCCCGCAG
>JAIRTY010000012.1 GCA_031254715.1 Nocardiopsaceae bacterium
CGACGACAGCGATGAGGGCGTCACCCGGCGGGCGCTTTATGTCGGGGGATATTCCGTTGCTCCCAACACCTACGTGCTGGGGATCGACAGGGAGCGCGACGTCATGATCGTTCACCAGCTCGTGGTGACCGAGGGAAAGGCGGCGCAGTGAACGCATTCGTCATCGCGGCCATCGCCATGCTCATCGGCATGATTCCGTGCCTGGTGGTGGTCTGGCGAGGCCCGGCGATGCAGTCGCTCGTGGGTTATGAGGCCATCAGCTCGATCGCCATCATGGTGCTCGTCTTGCTGCCGGTGGGTTTCGGCCGGTCCGGGGAGATGGAACTGCCCGTCCTGCTCGCGCTGCTGCTGTTCGGCAGCGGGCTGGTGTTCGTCCGGTTGCTGGAGCGCTGGCTGTGATGATCAGGGACATCGCCGCGGATGTGCTGCTCGGCCTGGCGGCCGCGATCGTGATCATCTCCTCGGTGGGCCTGCTGGTCATGCGGGACGTCTACCAGAAGCTGCACTTCGCCGGCCCGGCTGCGCTGGTGTCGCCGGCGGCGGTGACGCTCGCGGTGTGGCTGCACGCGGGGAACACGGCGACCACGCTGGCGGCGATGCTGGCGCTGCTGCTGGTGGTCATCGCCGGGCCGTTCCTGTCGCACGCGACCATCCGCGCGGCCCGGATCAGGGACACCGGTGACTGGCGTCCCGGCGGGGCCGGTCAAGCCCCCGGCGGCGGGACCGGACGTTCATGAACGTTGTCGCGGTGGCTGCGCCGCCCCCCGTTCCGCTTGCCCTCATGGACGTGCTGCAGATCACCCTGCTGGTACTGGTGGGCGCCGGCGCCACCGCGGTCGCGCTGATCCGCTCGCCGGTCCGGCAGGTCATCGCGCTGAGTGCCTACGGACTGCTGCTGGCACTGCTGTTCCTGGCCTTCCAGGCCCCCGACGTGACCCTGTCGGAACTGTGCATCGGCGCGGTGGCGCTGCCGATCCTGCTGCTGCTGGCGCTGGCCAAGGTACGGAGGCGGGAGGAATGACCGCCGCGCAGCGCCGCTGGCTGTTCCTGGCGGGGGCGGCCGGCTTCGCCGCCTTCTACCTGTGGGGCCTGACCGGCCTGCCAGGTTTCGGGCATTACCCCGGCCCCTACGGCGACATCATCAACCGCATCGCGGTGGCCCAGACGAACGCCACCGGCGTGGTGTCGGCGGTCAATTTCGAGTACCGGGGCTTCGACACCGTGGCCGAGGAATACATCCTGTTCGTGGCCGCGATCGGGGTGAGCACCGTGCTCCGCCAGCTGCGGGGCGAGCGGGAGCGGGCGGCCCGCGACGAGGCCGTGGGCCGCCGTGTGCCTCCCACCAGCGACGCCGTCCGCGTGCTGTCGCTGATGCTGATCGGCCCGACCCTGGTCATGGGCTGGTTCCTGGCCTCCCATGCCCAGACCAGCCCGTCCGGCGGTTTCCAGGGCGGCGTGGTGCTGGCGACCAGTTTCATCCTGCTGTACCTCGCGGGTGAGTTCCTCGTCTTCGAACGCGTCAGCCCGCTCGACATCACCGACGCGGTGGGAGCGGTGGGAGCGGGCGGGTTCGCCGCTATCGGCATCACCGCGGTCGGGCTGGGGCTGGCCTACCTGACCAACTTCCTGCCCCTGGGCAGCACGCCCGGTGCGGTCAGCTCGTCCGGGACGATCGCGCTCATCAGCTTCTTCGTCGGGCTGGAAGTCGGGGCGGCCTTCGTGCTGATCGTCAGCGAGCTGCTGGAGCAGACGCTGCTGCTGCGGCACCGGAGCTGACGGTGCAGGTCTTCCCGTTCATCGTGGTGGCGTGGGTGCTGGCGGTCGGCCTGTACGGCATCGTCACCAGCCGCCACCTGATCCACCAGATCGTCTGCCTGATCGTCGTCCAGTCCTCGACCTATGTGCTGCTGCTGGGCATCGGCTACCGGCGCGGCGCGGTCGCGCCTTACTTCTCCGACATCCCCGTCCACACGCCCGCGGTGGATCCGGTGGTGCAGGCACTGGCCCTGACCGACGTGGTGGTGGAAGCGGCCGTCACCGCGCTGCTGCTGTCGTTCGCCATCCAGGCCCACAAGCGGTTCGGCACCCTGGACCCGCACGAGCTCGTCCAGCTCAAGGGCTGAGGCCACCCCGTGGACCAGCTACTGCCCCTGGCCGCCGTCGTGCCGCTGCTGGTGGCGGCCGGGATATCGGCCGCCAGCCGGTTCCTGCGCCGCAGGCGGCGGATCCTGGACGCGATCGGGATCGCCACCGCGGTAGCGGTCACGGTCATGCTGATCGTGATCATGACGCGCGCGGCTCATGGCGATTCCGTTTACTGGTTCGCCGGGTTCCGGCCCTCGCGCGGGGTCGCCATCGGCATCGATTTCGCGGCCGGCCCGCTCAGCGCCGGGCTGGCCTGCCTGGCTGCCGCCCTGGTGTCGGCAGCCATGATCTTTTCCTGGCGGTACTTCGAGCAGGTGGCCACCTACTACCACGCCCTGATGCTGACCTTCCTGGCGGGCATGGTCGGCTACTGCCTCACCGGCGACATCTTCGACCTGTTCGTGTGGTTCGAGCTGATGGGGGTATCGGCCTACGTCCTGACCGCCTACCGGCCAGAGGAACGCGGGCCGCTGCAGGGCGCGCTCAACTTCGCCATCACCAACAGCGTCGGCGCCTACCTCATCCTGTCCGGCATCGCCCTCAGCTACGGGCGTACCGGTGCCCTCAACATGGCCCAGATCGGCCGGGACATGGCCCGGCACGGCCCGGACCGCCTCGTGGTGGTGGCCTTCGTCCTCATCATCTCGGGATTGCTGATCAAGGGCGCGATCGTGCCCTTCCACTTCTGGCTGGCCGACGCGCACGCCGTCGCCCCGACCCCGGTCTGCGTGCTGTTCTCCGGGGTCATGGTCGAACTCGGGCTGTACGGGATCGCCCGCGTCTACTGGTCCGTGTTCGGCTACGGGCTCGGCCACCGGCAGACGGTGACGAGCGTCTTCCTGGCCCTCGGCATGCTGACCGCGATCGCCGGCGCGCTGTTCTGCTTCCGGGAACGGCACCTCAAGCGCCTGCTCGCGTTCTCCACGATCAGTCACGCCGGCATGTTCCTGACCGGGATCGCCGTGCTCACCCCGCTCGGGCTGGCCGGCGCGGCCGTCTACGTGGCCGGGCACGCCCTGCTGAAGGCCGCCCTGTTCCTGGGGACCGGCATCGTCCTGCATCGCCTCGGCTCGGTCAACGAGACCTGGCTGCACGGCCGGGGCCGCCACCTGCGGGTCACCGGGATCATCTTCACCCTGGCCGCGCTCGGCCTGGCCGACCTGCCCCCGTTCGCCACCTACCTGGGCAAGGGCTGGATCGAGTCGGCCGCGGCAACGCGCGGCTTCCCCTGGGTCACCGCGGTCTTCATCATCAGCTCGGTCCTGGTCGGAGCCGCCGTGCTGCGGGTGGCCGGGGGCGTCTTCTATGGCCTCGGTGACCCGCCCAGCGAGAGCCCCCAGGTGGCGGCCGAGTCCTCCGAGGAAACCAGCGAGACCCAGGCGGCCAAGCAGCGCACGCCCCTTTCCATGATCGCTCCCGCCGCGGTGCTCGTCGTCGCGGGCATCGTCGTCGCCCTGCTGCCGGACCTCGGCCCGGTCCTGCAGGCCAGCGCCGTCCGCTTCCAGGACCAGGCCGCCTACAACGCCACCGTGCTGTCGGGCGCGCACATACCTCACCCCAGGGCGCTGTTCCCCCCCGAGGACACCGGGGTCAAGGCCGCCGACCTGGCCAGCGGCTTCGGCTCCGCCGCCGGGGCGCTTCTGCTCGCCTTCCTCGCCCTTTACTGGAAGCGGCTGCCGGTGCTGCGCCGCGGCTTCGAGCCGGGCACCGGTCTTGTGCAGCCCATCCGCCGCTTCCAGAGCGGCATCGTGAACGACTATGTGGCATGGATCGTCTTCGGCCTGGCCTGCGTCGGCGGCGCGCTGGCCTTCACGATCAGGTGACGGGGACGTGCCAGCGGGCGCGAGCCCCTATCCTCCTTGGGTGTGGCGCGCGATGAACGCGGAGTAACCCCGCAGAGCGAGGACTTCTCCGCCTGGTACAACGAGGTCGTCTTCAAAGCCGAGCTGGTCGACCGCGGCCCGGTCCGGGGCACGATGGTGATCCGTCCCTACGGATACCGGATCTGGGAGCTGCTGCAGGCCGACATGGACCGGCGGATCAAGGACACCGGTCACGTCAACGCCTACTTCCCGCTCCTGATCCCGGAGAGCTACCTGAAGCGCGAGGCCGAGCACATCGAGGGCTTCGCGCCGGAACTGGCGGTCGTCACCTACGCCGGCGGCAAGGAGCTCGAGGAGCCGCTGGTGGTCCGGCCGACGTCGGAGACGATCATCGGCGAGATGATGGCCAAGTGGATCAGCTCGCACCGGGACCTGCCGCTGCTGCTCAACCAGTGGGCGAACGTGGTCCGGTGGGAGATGCGGCCGCGGATGTTCCTGCGCACCACCGAGTTCCTGTGGCAGGAAGGTCACACCGCGCACGCCGATGAGGCGGACGCCATGCGGGAGACCCTGCTCGCGCTCGACCTCTACGCTCATGTCTGCGCGGACGTAGCCGCCATGCCGGTGATCACGGGCGAGAAGACGCCCGGCGAGCGGTTCCCCGGTGCCCGGCGGACCTACACGCTGGAGGTCATGATGCGCGACGGGCGCGCCCTCCAGGCCGGCACGGCGCACTACCTGGGCACGAACTTCGCCCGCGCCTTCAGCATCCAGTACACGGCGGAGAGCGGCCAGCTGGAGCCGTGTCACACCACGTCGTGGGGCATGACCACCCGGATGATCGGCGGGGTGATCATGACGCACGGCGACGACCAGGGCCTCGTGCTGCCGCCGCAGCTGGCTCCCTACCAGGTGGTGATCGTCCCGATCGGCCGCGGCGAGCAGGCGGAACAGGTGCTGGTGCCCGCACGGGAGCTGGCGGCGAGGCTGCACCGGGCCGGCATCCGCACCCACGTGGACGACCGCCCGCAGCTGTC
>JAIRTY010000030.1 GCA_031254715.1 Nocardiopsaceae bacterium
TACCGGGCGCAGCGGCGGGGCGGCAAGGGAGTGCGCGGCGCCCAGCTCCGTACCGACGACATCGTCGAGCACTTCTTCGTCACCACCACCCACCACTGGATCCTGTTCTTCACCAACAAGGGACGCGTGTACCGGGCCAAGGCCTACGAGCTGCCGGAAGCCGCCCGCGACGCCCGCGGCCAGCACGTCGCCAACCTGCTGGCGTTCCAGCCGGACGAGTGGATCGCCCAGGTGCTGGCGCTGCGCGACTACACGGTGGCGCCCTACCTGGTGCTCGCTACCCGGCACGGGCTGGTGAAGAAGTCGCGGCTGACGGACTTCGACTCGCCCCGCACCGGCGGCATCATCGCGATCAACCTGCGCGACGACGACGAGGTCATCGCCGCCCGGCTGGTCTCCCACGACGAGGACCTGCTGCTGGTGAGCCGGAAGGCGCAGGCGCTCCGGTTCCGCGCCACCGACGATGTGCTGCGGCCGATGGGCCGCGCCACCTCCGGCGTCATCGGGATGCGGTTCTCCAACGGGGACGAGCTGCTGGGGATGTACGTGGTCAGGGAAGGCCTGGACGTGCTGGTCGCGACCGGCGGCGGCTACGCCAAGCGCACGCCGGCGAGCCAGTACCCGGTGAAGGGCCGCGGCGGCATGGGGGTGCTCACCGCCCGTGTGGTGGAGGCCCGCGGCGAGCTGATCGGCGCCCTGATGGTCGGCCCCGAGGACGAGGTGTTCGCCATCACCTCCGCCGGCGGTGTGATTCGCACCCCCGCGGCGGAGGTTAAGCTCTCGGGACGGCAAACGATGGGAGTCCGGCTCATGAACCTGGCGCCGGGCGACAGCGTGGTAGCGCTCGCGCGGAACGCCGAGCCGTTCGGCGGCGACGTCGGTACCGGCGGGAACGTGCAGGTCAGCGAGCCTGACCCGGACGCTGGGCCGGACCCGTCAGACGCTGGGCCGGACCCGTCAGAGGCAACGTAACGAGAGGTTGAGGCGTCTCATGAGTACCGAGCACGACGGGGATCCCCCGCGCAGGCTGCTTCCCGGCCTGCGCGGAGATAACGTCGTAGCCGGAGCACATCCCGGGCCGGGCGGTGAGGGGGGTTCGTACCCCCCAGGGAGGACCGAGGAGATGGGCGTAGGTCACCAAACGGAGCCCCCGGCGTGGCTGCCGGACGGCGCCGCGCGGGGAATCGCCGAGGAGGAAGCCGGGGCCGGCGGTGAAAGCCAGGACCTGGCGGGCGGCAACGACGCCGGCGGCGACGCCTCGCCGGGAGCCGGCACTTCATACGGAGCCGGTAGTTCCGCTGGCAGCTTCTCGTTCGGAAACGAAAATTCGTTCGGGACGAGCGGATCGTTCGGCGGGGGGTCGTTCGGCGCGGGGGGCGTGACCCCCGGCGCTGGCGAAACGGCCGGGACCACGGTCCCGCCGCCGGGCGAGGGCGCGGACGCCGGCGAGGACCCGATCTCGTTCGAGCATCCGGGTGCCGGCCCGGCCTCCGCTGGCGCGCCGGGGACCTATCGCGCCGACGACGGGTACCACACCGGCGGGCCGTACGATATGCCCTCGTTCGGCGGCGAAAGCTCCTACCCTGCCGCATCATACGAATACGGCAGGGAAGGGTCCTATACGGCGACTGCCGCATCCGCTTCCGGCTACCTGCAGCAGGACAGCGGCGCACCCGCCAGGGAGGACCCGATGGTGCGCTCGTACCCGGGCCAGGCGCCCTACCAGGGGCGGCCTGGAGGCGATACCGCCTCGATGGGTCCTGCCCGCCCGGCCGGAGTGCCAGGCGGCCGGCCCCGCCGCCGCGCCAACCTGGTGATCGCGCGGCTTGAGCCCTGGTCGGTCATGAAGTTCAGCTTCCTCATCTCGCTGGTGGCATGGGTCGTGCTGTTCGTAGCGGTGGCCCTGCTCTACTTCGTGCTGTCTGCGCTCGGCGTGTTCCACGCGGTTCAGTCGACCCTGTCGAGCGTCACCTCCAGTCAGGGGTCCGGCGGGTTCGACCTCGGCAATTACGTGTCAGCCTCCCGGATTCTCGGCTACACGATGCTGCTCGGGGCAGTGAACATCGTGCTCATCACGGCGCTGTCCACGATCGGCGCCATGATCTACAACCTCGTCACCCACCTCGGCGGCGGCATCGAGATCACCTTGAAGGAGGGCGACTGATCCCGGGCCTGCGCACCGATTCGGGGGCTCGCCCGCGGATGCGGTAGCCTTTCCCGGCGACGTTGTTCGGCCACCCGGGCGGTCGCCCCGCAGCGGGCACTGGGGCCTGTAGCTCAGTCGGTTAGAGCGCATCCCTGATAAGGATGAGGTCGGTGGTTCAAGTCCACCCAGGCCCACCCAGGCGATTTACCGGTGATCACGAGGGACGCTTCGCGAGCCGATCACCGGAGCGTGATCACGTTGGCCGTGATCAGGGCTGCGGCGTCGGAGGCCAGGTAGGCGATCACGTCGGCCACCTCGGCCGGGCTGGCAATGTGAATCAGCTCCGAGCGGGCGGCTACCTCTTGGCGGACGGCGTCGGTGACCCAGCCGGTGTCGGTGACCGGCGGGTAGACCATGTTGGCAGTGATCCCGAATGGTGCCAGTTCCAGGGCGGCTGACATCGTGTAGTTCGTCTGGGCGGCCTTGGCGGCGCCGTAAGAGACTTCCTCGGGGAAGCCGAGATCCCCGCCGGAGGTGAGCCCGATGATCCGGCCCCAGTTCGCGCCGCGGGCAATGTGACGCCGCGCGAACTCACCGATCATGAGGGCTGCCGCCATCGCGTCCACCTTGAACTGCTGCTCCCAGGTGGCAGCTGTCACCGGCTGGAGCAGCCTGCCGTGGCGGTCTGCGTCCGAGGGGGCGAAGGTGTCAGCCAGCCAACCGGTGGCGTTGTTGACCAGGATGTCGACGGGGCCGAGTTGCCCTTCGGCGGTGTCGAACAGCATCGCGGGCGTGTCCGGGTCCGAAAGGTCGCCCTCCGCTGCCGCCGCCCGGCCGCCGTCGGCCCGTATCTGGGCCACGACCGGCCCGGCATCTTGCGCGCGGCGATCCCGGTAGGTCTGCGGGGTGCCCGGATCATCGGGGTCCTCGACCCGCAAGAAGCTGCACAGCGCCGCACAGCCACGCTGCGCGAGAGCCCTGGCGGTCGCCGCGCCGATGCCGTGATTGGCGCCCGACACAATCGCGGTATGACCAGCTATCACCATCATTTCCCTCCTGCAGCTCAGTACAACGAAGTACCGAGGGAATCCCGTATTTTGTCAAAATGAGTGGCGGACACCACCTGTGCCACCCAGGCCCGGACACTGAGGATCGACCTCCTTAGCACTAGGTCGCGTGTCGTTGTGGCCCGGCAGCGTTTCAACGGCGTGATCTGGTAGCAAGGTGCGGTGACCGGGCGTGAAGCGGCGAGCCTTGACGGCTTCCAGGCCGGTTACGTCGAGGTCGCGGGCCTGCCGACCTGGCACGAAGTGCGTGGCGACGGACCTGCTGTTGTCTTGCTGCACGGGGGGTTCTCCGGGGCGGCCGGCTGGTCGGCCCAGGCTCCGGCGCTGGCCGGTGCCGGTTTCCGGGTGCACGTGCCGGAGCGGCGGGGGCACGCCCACACCCCCGATGTGGACGGGCCGCTGACCTATGGCGTCATGGCCGAGGACACCATGGCCTACCTTGACGAGGTGGTCGGCAGGCCCGCTCACCTGGTCGGCTGGAGCGACGGCGCGGTGGTGGCGCTGCTGGCGGCGCAGCAGCGGCCAGACCTGGTCGGGCACATGGTGCTGATCGGTCAGTACTACAACTCCTCCGGCGTGGTGCCGGGCAGTGACCTGATCCGGTGGCTGCACACTGACGAGGCGAAGGGCTTCCTCCGCCAGGGCTACGACCCGGTGTCACCCGACGGGCCGGAGCATTTCTCTGTCGTGTACGCCAAGACCATGGCGATGATCGACTCCGAACCCGAGCTCGACCTCGCCACGCTCGGGACCGTGCTGGCGCCCGCCCTGGTGCTGCAAGGAGACCGGGACGAAGTCACCCTCGACCATGGCGCCGCGGTCGCGGCCGCCCTCGGCAATGCCAGGCTCGCCGTGCTGCCCGGCTCGCACCTCCTTCCGCTCGAACTGCCCGGCGTGGTCAACCCGCTGCTCATAGCTTTCCTGCGAGGAACCTTCGCAGCGTCGGTATCAACGCAGCAGCCGTGAGCAACACGTAGGCGTCACGTGGTGCAAGCCCGCCTGGGCCCGCCCGGCCAGCGGAGCTTTACTGCGCGGCGGCTATCTTTCCGAGCAGGCCGTGTGATTCGTCATCGGGCCCGGCAGAGAAAGCCACCTCGCCAGATCCGGCGAAGGTGCCGTTACCCACCCGCAGGCCCCACAGCCCGTCGATGACGATCGGCTTGCCATCGGGCTGCCGGAGCTGGCCGTCGTAGCTGCCGGTCGTCGGGTTGTAGGCGTTGATATGGCCGTTACCGAAGTTGCCGACAAGCAGATCGTTGCTGAACGAGCCGAAGCTGGCCGGTGCCACCGCCAGCCCCCAGGGTGAGTTGAGAGCGCCGCGGGTGACCAGCCGGCGGACGAAGGCGCCATCGTTGGTGAAGACGTCGACGAAGCCGTGGCCCGCGCCGGCGACGTCGTCGTGCAGCGTGGCGTCCTGCTTCGCGTACGTAACGTAGAGCTGCCCACCGATCTCGGCGATGTCGAATGGCGCATAGCCGGTCGGCAGCCGCGGATCTACGAACAGCCCGCCAGGCAACTGCACCGGCGTGAAGGTGCTGTCGTAGACCTCCACCCGGCCAGACCGGAAGTTGGTCGCGTACAGGTAGCTGTTGCCATCGGAGGCAGTGGCCATGGCCAGGCCCTTGTAGACGGCGTTGGCACCGTTGTCCCTGGCAACCACGGTTGAGTTGCCGACTGCCGGGCTCCAGCCCTCGATGGTTCCGTTCTCGGTGTCGAACAGGAAGAGCGACGAACCGGACTGCCCGTTGCCGCTTACCGCGAAACCGCCGCCACTGCTGTTGAAGGTCAGGCCCGTCGGCGCCCCGCTGGTGACGCTCACCACCAGGCCGAGCTTGGTCAGCGACGTCGCGCCGCTATAGAGCGTTGACTTGTCCGCGCCGTTGTCGGCCACCCACAAGGGCGAAGTGGGCGAAGAGGCCAGTCCCCACGCGTTGACCAGATCAGGGTCGGTCAGAGGTGCCACGCCGGGCTGGTCGGAGACCTGAGTGATCTCCTGGAATCTCGTGCTGTGCGGGCTGGCCGCGGCCGTGCCCGCCGAGGCAGCGAGGGTGGCCGCAGTGGCTACCGCAGCGGCCGCCATCATGTTGCGCCGCGCTCCGCCTGCTCGAACTAATACACCAATTCTCCTCATAAGGCTGCCTTTCCTCTTGGCTCCGCTCCTCTGCGCGGGGAGCCCCTCTATATACACGTAGTGGCAGTGGCCCCGGTTCAATTTTCGCGGTATCCGCCCCTGGCCCGGTCATGGCCAGGCCCGGCGCACAACCGCCGTTGGTGATCATGCGAACCGGGCCCATACCCTGTGCTGCATGCAGGTCAGCATCCGTTCCTACGTCCAGCGCGACGCTGCCGACCTGGCGGATGTGTTCTTTCGCTCGGTCCGGCAGGTAGCGGTCTCTGACTACACCGCAGCCCAGGCCGCTGCGTGGGCTCCGCAGCGCGCAACGCCTGACACGATGCATGAGACTGCCAGCGACGGCCGCGCCACCCTGGTCGCCGCCGACGAACACGATCGTGCTGTCGCCTACATTGATCTCGAACCGGACGGCCACATTGACCACCTATTTTGTGCGCCCGAGGCAGCCGGGCGTGGCATTGCGTCACAGCTTTACGAAGCAATAGAGGCGCTGGCGCGCAAGCAAGGAATCAGCCGCCTGTACACCGAGGCGAGCGAGCTTGCCCGGCGCCTGTTCGAGCGGAAGGGCTTCGTGGTACTGGAACGGCAAAGCAAAGTCCTTCGTGGCGTGCGCATCCACAATTACAGAATGGCCAAGGACCTACCCGACCTGCACTAACCGTTCATCGGGCAGCCGCTCAGGCTGGCAGCCCGCTGATGCACTCCGGTGCCAGCGCCACCTCGCGCCAGTCAGGGCGGGCATCCCCGCTAGGGGGTGGCGTCGAGGCCCCAGCTGAGGACCTCGACGGGGTGGATGCGGATGATCGGACCGAGCGGTGTCCCGGCCGCGCCGGTGGCCTCCGCCAGGGCCTCGGCGTCGCCTCGCACCATGACGCAGCGCGGCCGCCACGGTGGCAGCACATCGTCGATCACCAGCGTGACCTTGGGATTGGCCTGCGCATTGCGGAATTTCTTCGTCCTGGCAAAGTCCCGGCCACCGACGTCGATGGTGTCGAGAGCCGGGTTGTAGGTCCACCCCAGGGGCACGACGTGGGGACGGCCGCCGGCGTCGACGGTGGCCAGCCTGCCGAGGCGCCGCTCGGACAGGTATCCCAGCTCCTGCTGGGAGAACGCGCTCATGGTTCATCCTCCGTCTCGAGAGAAGATTCTCCACATAATAGTTCTCTATAGGACGTTAGCCAGAGAATGATTCTCTCGTCAACCTTCCACTAAGCTGGGTCCGTGGGTGATCCTGAGCCGGTGAGTGATCCTGGGACGGAGCGTCCCGAGGCCCTCCAGGCGTGGATGGGGCTCTGCGAGGTTGTGGACCGGGTCCGGATCCTGGTTAACCGCGACCTGCAAGGCGCGGTCGGGCTCACCCTGGCCGAGAACCTGGTGCTGTGCCAGGTGGCGATGTCGGCCCAGCACCGGCTGCGGATGATCGAGATCGCCGGCTCCCTCAGTGTCGCCAAGAGCGCGGTGACCAAGACCGTCGATCATCTCCAGGAGCGCGGCCTGCTGGCCCGCGAGCGCGACCCGCACGACCGGCGGACCGTCTACGCCACCCTCACC
>JAIRTY010000034.1 GCA_031254715.1 Nocardiopsaceae bacterium
GACGATTTCGGCCGCCTGCTCCCGCTCGGCGTCGGATACCCGGAGCTGGCGCCGTCCGGCCGGATCGAGGGCATTGCCCACCTGGCAACCATAGCCACCCGACCGGCTCTCCGCCCTGACTGGTCACATGACTGCTCAGGTGCCCGGCGGCGTGAGCGCGGGCTGCGGGACGGTCACGGCCGGCCCGCCGAGGTAGGCCGCTGCCAGCGCCTCGGCCAGGGCCGGGACCCCGAACCGGTCGCCGAGCCTGGCACGGGCGGTGGCGGCCATCCTGGCCGCTGCCGCTGGCGAGTCGAGCAGGTACCCGATGGCCCCGGCGAGCTGGTCCGGCCGCTGCGGCGGCACCAGCAGCCCGGTGACCCCCGGAACCACCACGTCCGCGACCGCGTTGACCGCCGTCGCCACCACCGGGAGCCCGCACATCATGGCCTCAACCACCACCGTGGGCAGGCCCTCGTACCGGCTGGACAGGGCGAACACGTCGAAGGCCGGGAGCAGCGCGGTCACATCGGCCCGCTCCCCTGCCAGCACCACCCGGGGCGAGGGCCGGGCGGCGGTCAGCCGCCGGATGCGGCGGGCGAGCTCGCCGTCCCCGACCCAGACCCCGGTCACCTCCGGGCGTCCCAGCCGGGCGAGGGCCGCCAGGAAGTCTTCCGGCGCCTTCTGGTAGGTGAGCCGGCCAACCGCTCCGACCACGGTGGCGTCCGGCGGCAGGCCGAGCGCGCGCCGGGCGCGCTCGCGGGCCACCGGGTCGCGTGCGGGCAGGCCGGCGCCGGGCCCGGCCGGCCCGTCCACCGCCACGCCGATGGTGCGGATCCGCTCCGGAGCGATCAGGCCCCGCCGCACCGCCTCCACCGCCACCCCGGTGCCCACGCACAGTGCCACGTCCGTGATCCGCCCCAGCCGCCGCTCGATCGCGACGTAGGCGCCGCGGCGGCCGGCCGACTGGAACTCGTGGAACGGGAACCCGTGGTAGGTGTGCACGATCCTGGGCACCCCGGCGCGGCGAGCGGCCAGCCGGCCCAGCGCTCCGGCCTTGGCTGTGTGGGTGTGCACCACGTCGAACCGCCCGGGCACGGCCAGGGACCGCAGCCGCCGCAGCGCCAGCAGGTCGTTGCCGGGGCCGATGGGATGCTGCAGCGACGGCTCCACGATGACCGCCAGCCCAGCGGCGCGCGCCTCGGGCAGCAGCCGGCTGCTGCTGCCGGCGATGATCGTCACCTGGAACCGGTCCGGGTCCAGCGCCTGCGCGCCGCGCAGCGCGAGCACCCCGGCCCCGCCCTCCAGCCGGGTGATGATCGTGGCGACCCGTAGCGGGCGGGTGACGGCCCCGCTCGCTATCACCCGCCCGGCTCCTGCTGGTGCAGGCCTGCGGCCCGCGCCACCCGGACAGCTTCCAGGCGGCTGTGCACGTCCAGCTTGGCGAAGATGTTGCGGGTGTGGGTGCGGACGGTGTCGGTCGAGATCATCAGGTCCTGGGCGATCTGCCGGCCCCGCTTGCCCGCCATCATCCCGATCAGCACGTCCCGTTCGCGGGGGCTGAGCATGTCGAGCGCGTCGCCGTCCTCGCGGGCCCGCCGGATGTCCGCCCGCAGCTCGCGCATGATCTCGCCCAGCATGTCCGGCGGCCACCAGGACTTGCCCTCGTACACGCCGCGCAGCACGGTCTCCAGCTCAGCCGCCCCCTGCTCCTTGGCGACCCACGCGTGCACCCCGATCCTGGCGGCCTCGATCGCGTGGGACAGGTCATGATCGGAGCTGAGCACTACCAGCTTGGCCTCCGGCCGGGCAGCCATGATCGCCCGCAACGTCTCCCCCACCGCAGGCCCGAGCGGCTCGACCTCGATCGTGATCACATCCGGCCGGACGCCCTGGACTATGTCGAGCAGGCTCGGATCGGTGGTGGTGCACCGCCCCGCCACCCACAGATCCATGGCGGACGAGAGGCGCGACGCGAGCGCCTCCGTCACCATCAGATGATCATCGATCAGCAACAGCCGCAACGGGCTCATCTGCTGATAATGCATGATCAGGACAGCCCCGTCCTCATCCAGATGCATGAGGACCATCTCCTGCGAATTGTGGAGCCAGCGCCGCCGCGGGCTCGAGCGGCACCAGCCGCTGCTGCCTGGCCGGGCTCTGCCACCGGCCGTCCGACCTGGACCGGAAGGCGAGCGGGATCGCCCACAGCCCCAGCGCCGCGTCGAGCACCCGCAGCACCGGGAACAGCGGCGCGAACAGCAGCATCCGCGGCTGCCGCTCGATGATCGCCACGATCACCGTCATCGCCAGGTCCGGCAGCAGCACCCCGAAGGCGATCGTGGTCAGCTTCATATGCGCGGCCAGGGTGACGTACACCAGGCCGAACCCGGGCCAGGTGGCAGCGCCGGCGACCAGGTCCGGCATGGCCAGGATCAGCAGCAGCAGCGGCAGCACCAGGAAGATGAGGCTGGCCGTGAACAGCTCCGCCACCAGCAGGAAGAGCATGGCCGTGAACAGGTTGCAGCGGAGGCGGTGCCGCCGGATGGTCTGCCAGAACCCCAGCGCCCAGCGCCGGGTCTGGCGGATGTAGTCACGCAGGTTGTCCGGGTCCTGGGTGACCGCGACAGCGCCCAGCGTGAACCCGACCTTCCCGAGCCGCTTCTGGTAGACCTCGAACGTCATGTTGAAGTCCTCGATCACCAGCCCGGGCGGGTTGATGTCCATCTCCGGCAGCACGTCGGCCCGGTACATGCTGGCGAAGCCGGGAACGATGTGGGTGGCGTTGGCGTGCAGCGAGGTCTGGCCGAACTTGAGCACCCGCTGCCCGATCGCGTAGATCCGCCGCCGGTGCCCCACCAGCAGTTGCCCGGCCGCTGACAGCCGC
The DNA here is from genome assembly GCA_031254715.1 of Nocardiopsaceae bacterium. Taxonomy (GTDB): domain Bacteria; phylum Actinomycetota; class Actinomycetes; order Streptosporangiales; family Streptosporangiaceae; genus JAIRTY01. The sequence continues at coordinate 2,867 of JAIRTY010000034.1, forward strand.
CGGTCGGTCGCCACCCGGACCGCGCCCGCCACGGCCACCACGTCAGGGTTGTCGAAGAACGGCAGCGCGGCGGCGAAATAGCCCGGCTCCACCCTGGTGTCCGCATCCAGCAGCATGATCACCGAGTACCGGTCCAGCAGCCGGAACCGGCGGATGGCCTCGGCCAGGGCGCCGGCCTTGCCGACGTTCCGCGCGGTCTCGATCACCCTGGCGCCGGCCGCCAGGGCCTGCGGCACCGTGTCATCGGTGGACGCGTCCGACACCACATGCACGTTCCGCGGCGGGACCAGCCCGGTGATCGCCTGCAGGCTCTCCCCGATGATCGCCGCCTCATTGTGCGCGGGTATGAGGACGGCCACGTCATTGACCGTCAGCCCGCCCCGGCGGCCGGCATACCGCGGGGCCCGCCGCCCGCGGCGGACCGGGCTGCTCCCGGCAGTGCCAGCGGCGGGCCCGGCCGTGCCCGCCGCTGGCACTGCCGCCGCCGGCCGCCGGGCTGTCAGCCTGCGGCGGGCCCGGGAGGTCATGGTGGCCAGCAGCCGGCACAGCCCGACCGAGCCCCACAGCCCGAAGTTGAGCCCGAAAACCAGCAGCGCCATCCCCCACCACGGCATCGTCACGGCGAGCCGCCCGGAGCCGGGGCCGATCGCGCCGCCGGCGCCTGCGACAGGGCTGACCAGGTGCCCGGCGCGGCGTGCCCGTACATCCACCAGAACACGCCGCCGGCGCCTGCCTGCCGCGCCACCTGGTACTTCGCGGCCGAGCTGGCGGGGTTCTCGAACCAGACCTGATGCGGGCGGCCAGTGGAGTCGGTGTAGGAGAACCAGGGCGACTGGCTGGCGGTGTCGTAGCGGATCCGGGCCGCGTGCTGGCGGGCCAGGCTGACCGCCTGCTGCCAGCTGATGCCCTGGCCGTGGCCGGCGTGCCCTCCCGGGCTGACCCAGTCATAGCCGTAGAGCGGGATCCCGAGGATGATCTTGGAGACCGGGATCTGGCTGCGGGCGTATCCGAGCACCGAGCGCACCCAGCCGATCGGGGCGACCGGCCCGGGCGGCGAGCTCGCCCAGTGGTTGTCGTAGGCCATGAGCCGCACCTGATCGGCCGCCCGGCCGATCGCGGCGTAATCCTGCGCCGCGTTCCGCGGCCCGTACCCGCCGTTGCTGGTCTTGGCGAACACCGCGACCGAGAGGATCTTCCCGTGCGCGTGCAGGGCCGCGGCCAGCTCGGTGATGTAGGTGGTGAACACCTGCCGGTCGGCTGCCCGCAGTTCCTCGTAGTCGATGTCGATCCCGGCGTAATCGTGCTGCCGGACGAGCGCCACGATCGCCGCGATCTGCTGCCGCATCAGCGCCGGGTCGTGCAGCACCCGCGCCACCGGCTGGTAGGCGAAGGTGCCGCCGGTGATGTTCGCGATCGTGGGCACGATGCGGAGCCCCTCGGCCCGCAGCCGTCCGATGCTGCTGGTCACCGCGGCGGCCTGGCCGCGCCCGTACTGGGGGCCGACCTGGCCGCCGGGGGTCAGCCCGTAGATCCAGGGCGAGGCCTCGGTGAAGTCGTGCCGGTGCGAGGCGACCACGGACGTGCCGTTGCTGATGCTCCAGTACGGCAGCGATGCCACCGACACCCGGGGCGGAGCGGCCGGCCCGGAACCCGCGAGCACCGTCACCGCGGCCAGGACGGCCGCCAGCAGCGCGGCGGCCGCGGCCAGGACGGCAGCGAGCCTGCCCCGCCGGCGGCGCGAGCCGCCGGGGCCGCGCCGGGCGCGCCGGGCGCTGGTGCCCGTCCCCGCTGGCCGGGCGGCGGTGATGACTGGCTGCCTGCTGTTATCCACTGCTGTGCCCCATCCGCTATCACAAAGCGCAGGCCGCGCCCTGGAGCGCAGCCTGCTCGCCGATCACCGACCGGAGGATGTCGTCCAGCGACCGGGTGGCGGCGAAGCCGACCAGTCCGGCCGCCAGCGAGCAGTCGGGCACCCGGCGCATCATGTCCTCGTAGCCGGGGCCGAGCGCCGCCAGGTAGGTCTGGCGCTTGATGCCGCTGTCCGAGCCGGTCAGCGCGATCACCCGGTGGGCCAGCTCGCAGATCGACACCTGCTCCGAGCTGCCGAGGTTGACCGCCTGGCCGGCCGCCGGCTCGCAGTCGATGAGCGCCACCACCGCCGGGATGACGTCGGCCACGTGGCAGAAGCACCGCACCTGCTCCCCGGTGCCGAACACCGTGAGCGGCTCGCCCGCCAGGGCCTGCCGCACGAACCGCGGGATGACCATGCCGTACCGCCCGGTCTGCCGCGGCCCCACGGTGTTGAAGAAGCGGGCGATGACCGCCCGCAGCCCCTTCTCCCGCACGTACGCGTCGACCAGGCTCTCGTCGATGGCCTTGGCCTCGGCGTAGCTCCACCGCGACCGCAGCGGCGATCCGGCCACCCGGTCGTCGTCTTCGCGCAGCCCCGCCTTGTCGTTCTTGCCGTAGATCTCGCTGGTGGAGGCCAGCAGCAACCGCGCGCCAGCCTGGCAGGCGGCCTCGACCACGTTCTCGGTGCCGTGGATGTTGGTGCGCAGCGCCGCCAGCGTGCGGTCGCGGATCACGAACGATCCCACGGCCGCCGCCAGGTGGAACACCCGGTCCGCGCCCTGGGCCAGCTCGCTCACCAGCCGCCGGTCCAGGATCGAGCCCTCCACCAGGCGGAACGACGGATGACCGGCCACCTCCGCCAGGTTGGCAGCCCGGCCCGTGCTCAGGTCGTCCAGGCCCACCACCTCGTGCCCGGCCGCCAGCAGCGCCTCGGTCAGGTGGGAGCCGATGAATCCGGCAGCGCCGGTGACGAGTGACTTCACCGGGCACCAGCCCCTTCCGAGGCCCTGCTCCCGGTGCCTGCCACCGCGGGCACCGGCCGGGCCGGGCCGGCCGGAACCCGGGCCCGCCCGGACTCCGCCGCCAGGCGCTCGTACAGGTCGTCGATGCGGCCGGTGACCGCCTCGATGCCGTAGGCATCCTCGACCGCCGGGACGGTCTGCCGCGGCCGGTGGCCGCGCGCGACCTCGGCGGCCAGCGCCTCGGCCATCTCGGGCACCGTGCCAGGCACCTGCCGCGCCCGGCCGCCGGTGTCGAGGCCGATCAGGGCCGGGCAGGTGGTGTAGAGGGCCGGGGCCCCGTTCGCCAGCGCCTCCAGCACCGACAGCCCGAACGTCTCCTGCGCCGAGGACGCGACGAACAGGTCGAGCGCGGAGAGCATGGCGGCCACGTCGTGCCGTTCGCCGGTGAAGACGATCCGGTCCGCCGCCCCGCTGGCCGCCGCGACGCCGGCCAGGTGCGCCTGCTCATCGCCCTTGCCGATGATCATCAGCTTCGTCTTGCCGTCCAGCAGCGGCGCGGCGGCCTCGATCACCAGATCGAACCGCTTGTTGGGGTCGAGGCGCCCCAGCACCCCGATCACGTAGTCGCCGGCGGCCAGGCCGAACTCGCCCCGGATCCGGCTGCGCGCGGCCGGGTCGAAGGCCACCCGCTGCAGGTCCAGGCCGTTGGGGATGACCGTCACCCGGCGCGGGTTCACGCCCCACGTGACCATCCGGTCCCTGACCGTGTCCGACACCGCGATGGTGGCCGCGGAGGCCCGCTCGGTCGCCAGGTACAGGGCGCGCACTCCGGCGGTCATCCGGCGCCGTTCGAGATGGGTCTCGCCGATCGAGTGCTCGGTGCTGACCACCACCGGGGTCCTGGCCAGCCAGGCGGCTGCCCGGCCGTAGATCTGAGACCGGTACAGGTGGGCGTGCACGACGTCATAGCCGCCGTCGCGGATCAGCCGGTACATCCGCCGCAGCGCGCCCAGCTCGGTGTTGCGGTGCATGCCGAGGTCGGTGACCTGGGTGCCGTCGTCGCGGATCATCTCCGCGACCGGGCCCGGGTTGTAGAGCGTGAGCACCTCGGCGTCGTGGCGGCTGTGCTGCAGGATCGAGCGGAGCTGCAGTTCGGCACCACCGACCCCGAGGCCGGTTATCACGTGCAGCACTTTCATTCCTGTCCCCCCAGAGTGCTGTCAGGTAGTGCATGCTGACCAGCGGCAGAAAGGCCCTGCCGCGCCCGCCGGTCAGGCCGGCGGGTGAACAGGCCGGCCGTGGCGGCCGCCACGGTCCGGGCGAGAATCACGAGGTCGAGCCAGAACGTCCAGTTCTCGATGTAGGCGTTGTCGAACCTGGCCCGGTCGCGGATGGACGTGTCCCCGACCAGGCCGTGCACCTGTGCCCAGCCGGTCACGCCGGCCGGCATCCGGTGCCGGTCGCCGTAACGCGGGATCTCCTGCTCGAACCGGCGGGCGAAGCAGGGGCGCTCGGGCCGCGGCCCGACCAGCGACATCTCCCCCCGCAGGACGTTGACCAGCTGCGGCAGCTCGTCGGCGTGGGTCGCCCGCAGCAGCCGGCCGAACCTGGTCGCGCGCTGCGGCGCAGCGGTCCAGCTGGTGTCCGGGTCACCGGACCGCGACAGCGTGCGCAGCTTGACGATCTCGGCCATCCGGCCGGTACCGGTGATCCGGGCCTGCCGGAACAGCACCGGCCGCAGCTGCAGCCGGGTCAGCCCGCTCAGCACCGCCAGCACCGGGGCCAGCAGCAGCAGCAGGATCGCCGCCGCGAGCACGTCGAACGCCCGCTTGCCGGGCCGGGCTGCCAGGCCCGGCCGGCGCAGCGGGATCAGCGGGATGCCCCGGACCTCGTCCGCGGTGGCCCGCGGCACCCGGGTGCCGATCTCGTGCAGCCGCGGCACCACGCACACGTCAGCCGGCAGCTGGCGGGCGGCGCGCACCGCGGGCACCAGGTCGGTGTCCCGGCCGGCCGGGAAGGCCACGATGACCCGCCGGATCCGGTGCTCGCTGACCACCCCGGCCAGCTCGGCGGGCCGGCCGAGCACCGGCAGCGGCGGGCCCGCCACCGGCGGCTGGCTGTCAAGGAACCCGGCCGGCCGCAGGCCCAGGTCCGGATGCGCGGCAAGCTGGCCCGCCAGCTCGGCTCCGACCTGCCCGGCGCCGACCACCAGCACCGGCTCGGTGAGCATGCCCCGGCGGCGGGCCGCGCGCAGCGCGGCATAACCGGCGGCGCGGGCAGCGGTCACCAGGCCCGCCGCCAGCAGCGCCAGCCTGACCGCCAGGCCGGGCGGTCCCACCGGCAGGGTCACCAGCAGGGCCGCCATGGCGGCGACGATAATCACGCCGGCCTGGTCGGAGACCCGCGGCGTGATCTTGAGCCGGTGCTGCCCGGTGGCCGCCAGGACCACCAGCACGCAGGCGGCGTAGCCGGCCGCGGGCAGCAGCCAGGCGCCCGCCAGCGCAGCCGCGGCCGCCAGCGCCAGCAGATCGGCCGCTGGCAGCCCGGCGGTGAGCACGAGCCGCCCCGCCGTCCCGGCCAGGTGCCGAGGCAGCTGGCGCGCTGGCGCGGCCGGGTCGTGCCTGGCAGCGGCCGGGGCGTCGGCCAGTGGCACCGGTG
>JAIRTY010000128.1 GCA_031254715.1 Nocardiopsaceae bacterium
CGTGAGGCCGCGCGGGTTGCCGGGACCATGGGCCAACCGCATGGCCTGCGCCACCGCAGCGCCGCTGGCCAGCAGCACCACGACCCCGATCGTCGGCACCACCAGCCCGGGGCCGGCCAGCCCGGCCGGGGGCCAGGTCCGCACCGCCGCGTAGGAGGTCGCCCAGATGCCAAGGAAGGCAGCGAAGAACACCGCCTCCGAGGCTACGAACAGGACCATGCCGGTCACTGAGCTGCTGGCGCTGCGGACGGCCTGCCGGTCGAGCAGTTCCGGCGCCGGGCTCGGCGCCACGGGCTCGTTCGTGGTCATCGCCCGGCCTCCGATCCTGCCGTGCCATCGGTTCGCGCCGTGGCGGAGCCGGCCGCCGGCTCACCAGCCCTGCCGGACCCGGCCGCGCTGAGGGAGAGCCGCAGGTCGCGGACCGGGCGCTCGGAGCGGATCTCGGGCAGCTTGTCGAAGTTGTAGGGCGGGGGCGGGGAGGTGGTGGCCCATTCCAGCGAGTTCCCGCCCCACGGGTCGGCCGGCGCGTTGCGCGGCCTGCGCAGCGTGACGAGGATGTTCCACAGCCCGACCAGCATCGACAGCGCGATCACGTAGGCGCCGATGGTCTCGATCAGGTTGATCGTTCCCCACCCGGAGCTGAGGGAGTACGTCGCCACCCGGCGCGGCATGCCCATCAGGCCCAGGAAATGCATGGGGAAGAAGGTCAGGTTGAACGAGATCAGCAGCAGCCAGAACTGCCAACTGCCGAGCCTGCGGTCCAGCACCCGGCCGGTCATCTTGGGGAACCAGTAGTACAGGCCGGCGAAGATCCCGAACAGGCTGCCGCCGATCAGCACGTAGTGGATGTGCGAGACCACGAAGTAGGTGTCGTGGACGGCGTAGTCCGCCGCGGGGGAGGCCATCCATACACCGTCGATCCCGCCGATGGTGAACATCGCGACCAGGCCCAGCGCGAAGAGCATCGGCGGCTCGAACCTGATCTTCCCCTTCCACATGGTGAACAGCCAGGCGAGGACCAGCAGCCCGGTGGGGACCGAGATCAGCTCGGTGGTCACCGAGAAGAACGAGTCGTTGACCAGGCCGGTGGTGTACATGTGATGGCCCCACACCGTGAACGACAGGGCCATGATGCACATCAGGCCCAGGATCACGACCCGGTAGCCGTACAGCGGCTTGCGGCTGAACACCGGGATGATCTCGGAGGTGATTCCCCAGGCGCCCATGATCAGCATGTAGACCTCGGGGTGGCCGAAGAACCAGAAGGTGTTCAGGTAGTTGGCGACGCTGCCGCCGTGCGCGGGGTCGAAGAACACGGTGCCGAGGTGGTGGTCGGCGAGCAGCATGAGCAGCCCCGCGGTCAGCGACGGCACGGCCAGCACGATGAGGACCGATGTGGTGAGCGTGGCCCAGCTGAAGATGGGCACCCGGGTCATGCTCATGCCCGGGGCGCGCAGCCGGAGCACCGTCACGATGAAGTTGATCGCGCCGAGCAGCGAGCTGGTGCCGACGATCAGCAGGCCGAGGATCCACATGTCCTCACCGGTGCCCCCCTGCAAGGCCAGCGGCACGTAGTTGGTCCACCCCGCCGCTGCCGCGCCGCCCTTGCTGAGGTACCCGGCCAGGATCGTCAGCCCGCCGACCGGCAGCAGCCAGAAGGACGCCGCGTTGACCCGGGGGAACGCCATGTCGAGCGCGCCTATCTGCAGCGGCACGAAGTAGTTCCCGAACCCGGACAGCAGCGGGAGGATCACGAGGAAGATCATGATCGTCCCGTGCATGGTGAAGTCCTCGTTGAAGGACTGCGGCGAGAGGACCGTGTTGCCCGGCTGCATCAGCTGCGTGCGCATGAGCATCGCCAGCACGCCGGCGAACGCGAAGAACACCAGCGAGTTGACGATGTACATGATCCCGATCTTCTTGTGATCGGTCGTCGTCAGCCAGTCGAGCACTCGCGCGGATCGCGGGCGGGGAGCGGCCGGTTTCGCCAGCACATCTGTGGTTGTCATGATCGATCGTCCCGTTGCTCGCTGCGGATGTCTGTCTCCCGCATCAGGGCGGGCGCCTGCCTGGTGATCACGGCCTAGCTCCCCGGCTTTCCGATGACCAGCGTCCCTGACATCGCCGGGCCGTGGACGTCGCACTGGAAGTAGTACTTCCCGGCCGGGAGCGCCGGCGCGGTGAAGGTCTTGCTCGCGGGGCCGGAGATGTTCGGGGTCTGGTACAGCCTCTTCTTCAGGCTGGAATCGGCCCAGATCGCGAAGTTGTGGGCGACGCCCGCGTCCTTGTTGACGATCGTGACCTTGATCGGCTTGCCCGCGGCCGCCGCGATGCAGCCCTTGTCCCACTGGACGTGCTGCGCCGTCAGCGTGACCGCCGAGCTGGCCGAGCTGCAGTTGCCGCCCTTGGACAGCGACCGCTGCTGCTGTTGCAGCCAGGTCTGGAACTGGGCGGGCGGCAGCACCTTGAGCACCAGCAGCATCTTGGAGTGCCAGAGGCCGCAGAACTGGGTGCACTGGCCCTGGAAGGTGCCGGTCTTGGTGGGCGTGATCGTCACCACGTTCGGGCGCCCC
>JAIRTY010000146.1 GCA_031254715.1 Nocardiopsaceae bacterium
TCAGCTTGCCGTCGGCGACCAGCTGCGCCAGCAGCTGGGTGTGGTGGATCACCTGGTAATTGCCGCCCAGCTGGGGGTACTCGCGGGCGATCGTGTTGAAGCAGTGCGGGCAGGAGGCCACCACCGTGCGGGGCCTGGCCTCGTTCAGGGTCTCCACGTTCTGCTGCGCGAGCATCTGGTACACGAACTCGTTGCCGATCCGCCGGGCCGGGTCGCCGGTACAGGTCTCGGCCGGGCCCAGCACCGCGAACTTCACCCCGGCCCGGTGCAGCAGGGTCGCGATCGCCACCGTGGTCTTCCTGGCGCGGTCTTCCAGCGCGCCAGCGCAGCCCACCCAGAACAGGTACTCGATGTCCTGCGCCAGCGGGCTGCCGGGCTCGGCGACCGGCACCTCGAAGTCCAGGCCCTCGATCCACTCGGTGCGGCGGGCCGCGCCCATGCCCCACGGGTCGCCCTTGCTCTCCAGGTTCTTGAGCATCCCGGCCGCCTCGACCGGGAACGCCGACTCGATCAGCACCTGGTGCCTGCGCATCCCGTCGATGTGGTCGATGTGCTCGATGTCGACCGGGCACTCGTGCACGCACGCCCCGCAGTTGGTGCACGCCCACAGCTCGTCCGGGTCGATCACACCGCCGGCATCCTTGCTCCCCACCAGCGGGCGCTCGGCCTCGGCACGGACCTGCCCGGGCAGCTTCTCCCGTTCCGAATCATCTTTCGCCAGCATCCATGGCGCCTTGGCCAGCGCGTGATCGCGCAGGTTCAGGATGACCATCTTCGGCGACAGCGGCTTGCCGGTGACCCAGGCCGGGCAGGCTGACTGGCACCGGCCGCACTCGGTGCAGGTGCCCATGTCCAGCAGGCCCTTCCAGGAGAAGTCCTCGATCGCGCCGAGGCCGAACACGTCGATGTCCGGGTCGGCCTCCTCGAAGTCGAGCACCTTGCCGCCCGAGCGCATCGGCTCCAGCGGGCCCAGCCCGTCCGGGCGGCGCGAGAACAGCACGTTGAGCGGGGCCAGCGCGATGTGCAGGTGCTTGGAGTAGGTCACGAACACCCCGAACGCCAGGATCACCCCGAGCTGGGCCAGGATGAACGTGGCCTCAAGCACGCTGTTGACGCCCGTCCCGGCCGGTGCCAGCCAGTGCCCCACCAGCTGGGAGGCGAACGCCCCGTGCGGGTACGGGAACACCCCGGTGTTGATCTGCGCCCCCCGGTACAGCAGCAGGGTCGCGATCACCAGGAAGATCCCCGCCAGCGTGACCCAGGCGGCGCCGAGGTGCGACCCGGAGAACCGCGACCGGCGGCCCAGCCGTCCCGGGTCGGTGCGCAGCCGGATCACCGCGAACGTGACGATGCCCGCCAGCACCCCGACCGCGAACAGGTCCTCGATGAAGCCGATGAACGCCCAGTGGCCGATCCCCGGGATGGCGAAGGTCCGGCTGAACAGGTCCCCGTAGGCTTCGATGATCGTCAGCAGCAGGACGATGAAACCCCAGAACGTCAGCGCGTGCGCGATCCCCGGCAACGACCATTGCAGCAGCTTGCGCTGGCCGATCACCTCTGTCGCCTGCACGCCGGCGTCGCGCCCGGGATGCTCGCGCACCGCCGCGGTCCGTTCCGGGGCTGGCTGGCCGGCGGTGGCCACCCGGTACAGCCACCACAGCCGGTGACCGGCCGCCCCCGCCGCCACGGCCGTCAGCAGCAGCCCGATAATGATGCGAAGTGCCACGAGTTAACCTCCGGAGGCCTGGGGTCGGGGGTCAGCGTACGCCGGGCCCGGCCTGCTGACGATTCCGCGCGGCCCAGAAGCCGGGCGCCGTGGCGGGCCGGCCGGGACCGGGCGAGAATACTACTAGCCAGTAATTTAACTGCAGGCACCCGCCGGATCACCAGCGGGGACCCTGACCAGGCCTATCGTGCCAGGCCGGGCAGGTGCCGCCGGCCGGTGGAACGGGTTGGGGCGGCCGCCAGGGCGGGGAATACACGGCCGCGGGGCAGGGTTGAGCCTGACAGACTCAAGTGATTTGCTAGTGCATCCGGCGCATCGCTAAGCTTGCGTCTGACAGGCTCAACTTTCCAAACAGCAAGGACGACTCATGGCACGTGCGGTAGGGATCGATCTCGGGACGACCAACTCTGTTGTCGCGGTCCTCGAAGGTGGCGAGCCCACGGTTATCGCGAACGCGGAGGGGTCGCGGACGACCCCGTCCGTGGTCGCGTTCGCCAAGAACGGGGAAGTGCTCGTCGGTGAGGTCGCCAAGCGGCAGGCGGTGACCAACGTCGACCGGACGATCCGCTCGGTCAAGCGCCAGATGGGCACGGACTGGAACGTCAAGATCGACGACAAGAAGTTCACCGCCCAGCAGATCAGCGCGTTCATCCTGCAGAAGCTCAAGCGGGATGCGGAGGCTTACCTGAGCGAGACGATCACGGACGCCGTGATCACCGTTCCCGCCTACTTCAGCGACGCCCAGCGGCAGGCGACCAAGGAGGCGGGCCAGATCGCGGGCATGAACGTGCTCCGGATCATCAACGAGCCCACGTCCGCGGCGCTCGCTTACCACCTGGAGAAGGAGAGCGAGGCCACCATCCTCGTGTTCGACCTGGGCGGCGGCACGTTCGACGTGTCCCTGCTCGAGGTCGGCGAGGGCGTGGTCGAGGTCAAGGCCACCAGCGGTGACAACCACCTCGGCGGCGACGACTGGGACCAGCGGATCGTTGACTGGCTGGTGCAGGACTTCAAGAACGGCTACGGCGTCGACCTGTCCAAGGACAAGATGGCGCTGCAGCGGCTGCGCGAGTCCGCCGAGCGGGCCAAGATCGAGCTGTCCGGCTCCGCCGAGACGCAGATCAACCTGCCCTACATCACCCACTCCGAGCAGGGCCCGCTGCACCTGGACGCCAAGCTCACCCGGGCCGAGTTCCAGCGGATGACCTCCGACCTGCTTGACCGCTGCAAGAACCCGTTCAAGCAGGTGATCAAGGACGCCGGGGTCAAGCTCTCGGAAATCAACCACGTGGTGCTGGTGGGCGGCTCGACCCGGATGCCGGCCGTGGTGGACCTGGTCAAGGAGCTGACCGGCGGCAAGGAGCCGAACAAGGGCGTGAACCCGGACGAGGTCGTGGCCGTTGGCGCCTGCCTGCAGGCCGTCGTGCTCAAGGGCGAGGTCAAGGACGTCCTGCTGCTGGACGTCAC
>JAIRTY010000212.1 GCA_031254715.1 Nocardiopsaceae bacterium
CCGAATCCGGTCACGGGGAGTCCCCCAGCGCTTCCAGGATCTCCAGCGCGACCTGGGTGGTGAGCCGGTCGGTGTAGCTGGCCAGCGACAATCCGGTGATCTCCTCGATCCGCTTGATCCGGTAGGCCACGGTGTTGGGGTGGACGTGCAGGAACCTGGCGGCCCGCTGCGGGCTGCCGTTCTCGCGCAGGTAGCAGGCGAGGGTGGCGAGGTACTCGGTCCGCCGGTCGCGCTCGTCCCGGCACAGCTTGCCGAGCACGTCGTCGGCGAAATCCCGCAGTTCTGACAGGTCCGGGACCTGCAGCAGCAGCCGGTGGATGCCGAGGTCGGAGAATGCGCTGACGGCCCCGGTGCGGCCGAGGCGGCGCAGCGTCTCGATGGTGCGGTGCGCCTCCTCGTAGGAACGGGCGATCTCGCGCGGCTCCCGGCAGGCCCCGCCGATGCCGACCACGGTCTTGGTGTCGGGGAACAGCTCCGCCAGCCGGGCAACGCAGGTGGCACCGAGCCGGCGCGGGTCCATGCCATCGGCGTGCTGCCCGTCCGGCACCGCCGCCACCAGCACCACCTCGTCCTCCCGCGCCGAGATGATGACGTCGGGCACCCGGGTGGTGAAGAAGTGCTCGATGACGTCCCGGATCCGCTGCCGCAGCGCGTCCGTCGCCGGCTCCGGGCGGCCGGGCGGCACGGTGAAGGCGATCGCCATCACGTCGTGGCCGCGGCCGGCGTCGTACCCGAGATGGGCGGCCCACCGGCCGGTCTCTGCGTCATCCCGGCCGCGCCCCAGCAGCAGCCCCTCGACCAGGTCGTCCCGGACCCGGCGGGCGGCGGCAGCGACCACCCGCTCCCGGCCGAGTATCACCCCGCAGATGGTGGCCGCATGCTCGGTGACCAGGAGGCTCATGTCCTCGTCGGCGCTCTTCTCGGCCGGGTCCAGGGTGATCAGGTGGGCCGGCACCTCGTCCCCGACCAGGATGGGGGCGACGATGATGGCGGGCATGCCGCCGACGCTGGGCAGCCAGAGCGGCCGGTGGCCCTGCCGCGAGGCCCGCAGCACCTGGCCGAGCCGCGGGTGCACCACGGCCTCGCTGACGATCCGGGCGGCCTTCTCGGGCGGCGCGCCGGGGGAGGCGGCCGCCATCATGTCCATGACGGAGCTGACCACGGCCACAGTCGCCGAGGTCCGGTCGGCCAGCAGCTGGGTGACGGTGGCCAGGTCGGCGTCCTGCAGCGCCAGCCCCGACAGCTGCCGGTACACGGTCACCAGTTCCCGGAGCACGAGGTTCTCCCGGCCGAGGTCGCGCTGCGGGCCGGGGTGAGCGGCGGGCTTTTCCGTCACAACTATCCAGCATATGGCCGGAATCCGGAATTGGCGCGGGGCAAGATCGGGTCCGGTCCGGCTGGGCTCAGCCTGGGCCGGTGGGGCCGCCCCCGCCGGCCCGCCGATGGGCCGCCACGGCCGGCCACCTTGACAACCCGGGAGCGCCCTGCGCACATTTCAGGAAAGTTACCGGTTCGGTCGAAGGCGGCCCCCCGTGCTCGAATACCGGGACATTTACGCTGGCGGGTCCCTGCTGCCGTCCGTATCGCCCGACGCGATCACGGTCGCCAGCCCCGCCACCGAGACCATCATCGGCGCGGCTCCGGCCGCGGTCGCCCGGGACGTGGATGTCGCGGTGCGGGCGGCCCGGCAGGCCTTCGACGCCGGGCCGTGGCCGCGGGCCGCCCAGGCCGAGCGCGCCGACGCCATGGAACGGCTGGCCAAGGCGCTCGCTGACCGCGGCGATGACCTGGCAGCGCTGGTGACCAGCGAGATGGGCATGCCCATCGCCGCGTCACGGGCGCACAACGCCGGCAACCCGGTCACCGCCCTGCGCTACTACGCCGGGCTGGCGCGGTCGCTGCAGCCGGAGGAGATCCGGGCGGCGGTCATGTTCCGCGGCCACACCGTGGTGCGGCACGAGCCGGTGGGCGTGGCGGCCGTGATCACGCCATGGAACTACCCGATGGCGATCGCGTTCTCCCAGCTCGCGCCGGCGCTGGCGGCCGGCTGCACGGTGGTGCTGAAACCGGCCAAGCAGACCTCCCTCAGCGCCTACGTGCTGGCGGAGGCGTTCGAGGCGGCGGACTTCCCGCCGGGGGTCTTCAATCTGGTCACCGGCTCGAACGAGGTGGCCGAGATGCTCGCCCGCCATCCCGGCGTGGACAAGGTCGCCTTCTCCGGGCCCGCGCCGGTCGGCCGCCGGATCGCGGTGGCCTGCGGCGAGTCGCTCAAGCCGGTGACGCTGGAGCTGGGCGGGACGTCGGCCGCGATCGTGCTGGCGGACGCGGACCTGGCGGGCACGTGCGCCGAGCTCGGCCGGCTGGCGTTCGAGAACGCGGGACAGACCTGTTTCGCCGCGGCCCACGTGCTGGCGCCAAGATCCCGGTTCGACGACGTCGTGGCGGGCCTGACCGAGCAGGCGGCGGCGCTGGTGCTGGGCGACCCGATGGACCCCGGCACCACCCTGGGGCCGCTGGTCACGCCGCAGCGGCGGGCCAGCGTGGAGTCCTACGTGACCGCCAGCACCGCCGGCGGCACCGAGGTCATCGCCGGTGGCCGGCGCCCGGCAGCGCCGGTCCGCGGCTACTACTACGAGCCCACGGTG
>JAIRTY010000216.1 GCA_031254715.1 Nocardiopsaceae bacterium
GACGTTCCTGGCTCCGCGGCTGCCCGGGCTGCGCCCGGCCGGCGAGCCGGTGCTGGGCGGGGTGGAAGGCATCTACGGCATCGACTCGCTGCCGCTGGCCTGGTCAGCCGGGTAACCGCTGGCGGGCCTGGACGGCCGCGGCCGCGGTCAGGCCGGCGGGTGCCAGGCGCAGGCGGTGCCGTCGGCGTCGATGCGGGCCCCGACCGCCGCGGTGACCGGGGTGAGAATGCACCCGTCGGCCGCCGTGCCCAGCAGCCGCACCTGGCCGGGGCAGGCGGCCGCGATCCTGGCGATGCTGGCGCACATGACCGCGTCCACCGGGTCCTCTGCCCGCGCCAGGTCCGCCTTGGCGGCAGCTTCGGTCACCGACTGCCGGAGCCGTTCCCAGTCCAGGCAGCCGCGGACGCGTACCGGTGCCTGGTGGCCGGCCAGCGACTCGACCACGGCCAGCAGGCGGATCATCTCCGACCGCAGGAATGCCAGGTCGCGGCCGGGCTTGTGCTTGTACCTGATGATCGACGGCAGGCCAGCCAGCGACACGATCGCCGGGTGCGGGTAGACCTCCACCGCCCGCCGCTGGCTGGCGGCGGCCGGGTCCGGGTCCAGGTCCAGCGCCCTGGCCAGCCGCAGTGCCCGGCCACCGTCCGCGAACAGCGGGCTGGCCTGGCTGACCGGGTGGCACGAGGCGTGGCTGGCGCCGAAGTACCGGCCCACCAGCCGCTCGCAGCGGCGGCTCCCGGACCGGTTACGGACGATGACCGGCGCGTCGAATGCCACCAGGCACGGGCCGTGTGCCCGGGCCCCCAGCCAGGCCAGGATCTCCTCGTCGCCGCCGGCCCGGGTGGCCTCGGTCAGCGTCCCGTCCGCTGTGACCAGCGCCAGCCCGGTGCAGCCGCGCTGGCCCCACGCCAGGTCGACCCCGAGGAACCGCACCGGCGCACACTACCGCGGGGCACCGGCGCCCGACGGTCAGGAACCGCGGGAACGGCCGCCTGCGTGCTCGGGGTACCGCTCGGGCGGGAGCACTTCCTCGTCCTGCGGCGGCCCCTGGCTGCGCGGGTCGCCCAGGTGGATGCCGCCCCGGACCTTGCCGGGGACCTGGTCCGGCCGCGTGTGCCGCCAGTAGGGGTGGTTCGCCGCCACCAGCGTCGGGACCAGCATGGCGACCAGGCCCACGATCGCGGCCACCACGATCATGATCACTGCGAGGTTCGATCCGGCCATGCCGGTCACCTCCCCTGGGTTACCTCAGGCCAGCGGGCCGGGGAGCCCGCCGCCCTCACTGACCGGCCCGGACGCCCGGCTCGCCGAGCTCGTACTGGATCGGCTGCAGCTGCGCGGTACGCGCCCGCGGCTTCATCTGGATGTGGCCCACCGGCAGCACCGGCCGCTGGAAGACGCCCTCCAGCATCAGCGCGGACGCGGTGTACCAGGCGATGACCGCCGAAGCCACCAGTACGTCCCCGGCCGGGGCGACCAGCCAGGAGACCGGCGTGACCCAGGCGATCGCGAGCAGGATGGAGCCCCCTGCGAGCACGAACAGCACCAGGAACAACGCCCAGTTCTTGGCCAGCGCCGCGATCGCGCCGACCACGGTGATGGCGGCCAGCACGATGAACCAGTACCCGAGGCCGATCTCGAAGGTCCGGGCCGTCGGGGGCAGCAGCACGCCCCCGGCGACCAGCAGCAGGTACAGGCCGTCGCCGAGCCAGAACGCGCCCCAGATCCCGTGCATGGCGGTGGCCAGCCCGTCCCGGGCCTTGTAGGACCACATGCCGGCCAGGAACTGCGCGACCCCGCCCGCGAACACCGCGAACGGGACCAGGGCGAACATGGTGATCGCGCGCGACGCGGTGGTGCCGTACCACCCGGCCAGGTTGCTCGCGACCATGAAGGTGGCCGCGGCGAACCCGAACAGCCCCAGGATGGATGGAGCCGCCACCGGCTGCAGCGCGATCGTGGTGTGGGACCGCCAGAACGACGTGTCCCGGCCGTTGGTGGGGGTGGCAGCGGCAGCGTCCATATCACTGGGTGCGTGCGTCATCGCTACCTCCTCGATTCATTGGAGCGGGCACGCGGCGCCAGGGCCGCGCAATTCCGCCCCTACCGTGGCTTCCTGATCACAGACTCCCCGATTACAAATCCTCCCCTTATCAGACACTCTACGTAAGCACTCGCTGTCTGACCAGGGCCGGGCCGGCTTGTCGGTACCGACCGGTGCCCGGCCAGCCCCCGGCCGGGCACCGGTCAGCCCGTCAGCCGGGCGAGCCGCTGCCCGGCCCGGCCAAGCGAGTAGCGGCGCCGCCGGATCCCGGCCCACGGGTCGCTGCCGCCGCCGGTGGCCGCCAGCCGGTCGCCGATGGTCCGGAGCGTGAACCGGTCCGGCCGCAGCCCGCGGTCGGGTACCTCGGACCAGTCCAGCGGGGCGGCGACCGTGGCCCCGGGCCGGGCGCGCACCGAGAACGGGGCGACCGCGGTCTGGGCGTAGGAGTTCCGCATGATGTCCGCGTACACCCGGTCTCCCCGCCGCTCCCGCCGCTGCTCGGCGGTGATCAGGCCGGGGTGGCGAGCGGCCAGCAGCGCGGCCAGGGCATGGCCGAACTCCCGCGCCTGGCCGAACTCTCCGCTGACGGCCAGCGGCACCCGGATGTGGACGCCCTTCCCGCCGGTGGTCATAACGTACGTGGTCAGCCCGAGCTCGTCTTCGAGCAGGTCGCGCGCGGCCAGCGCGGCCTGGCAGGCCTGCCGGAAGTGACCAGCGCCCGGCGGGTCGAGGTCCAGCACGAACTGGTCAGGGCGGTCCAGCCGGCCCGCTCTCGACAAGAACGGGTGCAGTTCGACACAGGCCTGATTGGCCAGGTAGACGAGGGTCGCCTCGTTGTCCGCGATGACCTGGCAGACCGTTCCGTCCCGCTTGCCCACCTCGGTGCGGGGCAGCCAGTCCGGGGAGTGCGGGGAAACGTTCTTCTGGAAAATGCGCTGCCCGGTGATGCCGTCAGGGAACCGGGCCAGCGCCAGCGGGCGGCCGCGCAGGTACGGGAGCATCCGGGCGGCCACCTGCCGGTAGTAGCCGGCCAGGTCGCCCTTGGTGATGCCGTCACCGGGGAACAGGACCTTGCCCGGGCGCGACAGTCCCACCTGGCTGGGCGCGGGCGCGCCGGCCATCGCGGGTCACGACCTGAGCTGCGAGATCTTGTCCCGGAACAGCGTGGTGGCGATGGTCGCCTTGCGGGGCTGGCCGCGCAGGAACGCCTCGGCGAAGCTCTTCGCCTGGTCATACTCGACCTTGCCAGGCAGCGGCGGCTCGTCCGGGTTGACGTTCACGTCGACCAGCGCCGGGCCCGGATGGGCGAGCGCCTCGCGGATGGCGCCGGCCACGTCGCCGGGCCGTTCCGCCTTCCGGCCGAAGGCGCCGTTCGCGGTCGCGAAAGCCGCGTAGTCGGCGAACGGCTCCGGGTAGCGGACGCCGTGCTCGGGGTAGCCGAGCACCATCTGCTCCCACAGGATCTGGCCGAGCGAGTTGTTGTTGTTGATGATCACCTTGACCGGCAGCCGGTGCTGGATCGCGGTCAGGAACTCGGCCATCAGCATCGCGAAGCCGCCGTCCCCGACGAACGCGATGACCTGCCGGCCGTCGAACGCGTGCTGGATGCCCACCGCGTAGGGCAGCCCGGGCGCCATCGTGGCGAGGTTGCCTGACAGGTAGAACCGCCGGTCGCCGCGGATGGTCCAGTGCCGCGCCGCCCAGGTGGCGATCGTGCCGCTGTCGCAGGTGAGGATGGCGTCGTCGGCGGCCTCCCGGTCGATGACCCCCATCAGGTACTGGGGCGCGATCGGGTCCCGGCCCGCGTCCTGCAGCGCGGTCAGGTGCCGCCGCCAGCGCTCCATCCCGCGCTGGCACTTGGCCAGGAACGAGCCGTCGCTGCGCTCCTTGAGCAGAGGTATCAGTGCCCGCAGCGTCTCGGCGGCGTCCCCCACCACCGGTACCTCGGTCGGCACCCGCGCGCCCGCCCGGGCCGGGTCCGCCTCGATCTGGCCGATCCGGGCCTTGCCGGGCGCGGGCAGGTGCGCGGTGTACGGGAAGTTGGTCCCGACCATGAGCACGGTGTCGGCCTCGGACATCAGCTCCTCCGAGGGACGGGTCCCTAGCAGCCCGAGCCCGCCGGTGGTATACGGGGAATCATCCGGAACGGCCGCCTTACCCGGCAAGGTCTTCACGATCGGCGCGGCCAGCGTCTCGGCCAGCGTGAGCAGCTCGGCCCGCGCGTGCAGGGCCCCGGCGCCGGCCAGGATGGCGATCTTTTCGCCGTCGTTGAGCAGGTCTGCGAGCCGCTGCACGTCCTCGGCCCGGGGCAGGCCCGCGGGCGGCAGCAGCACCGGCGCGGTGTGCGGGGAGACGGCAGGCGCGACGCTGCGCCACGGGTCGGCGTCGGCGTCGGCCACCTGGATGTCGTTCGGGATCGTGAGGTGCGCGACGCCGCGGCGGCTGTAGGCGGTGCGGATCGCCAGGTCGGTCACGGCCGGCACCTGCGCCGGGTGGGCGACCAGGTGGCTGTACTCGGCGACGTCGGAGTAGAGCCGGTCCAGGTGCACTTCCTGCTGGTAGGCGGTGCCGAGCAGGGCGGTCTCCTGCATGCCGGTGATGGCGAGCACCGGGGCGTGGTCCAGCTTCGCGTCGTACAGCCCGTTCAGCAGGTGAATGCCGCCCGGTCCGGAGGTGGCCAGGCACACGCCGATCCGGCCGGTCGCCTTGGCGTACCCGGAGGCCATGAAGGCGGCCGCCTCCTCGTGGTGCACGAGCACGAACCGGACCCGGTCGCGGTGCCGCCGCAGGCCTTCCATGATCCCGTTGATACCGTCGCCCGGCAGCCCGAAGACGGTGTCCACGCCCCAGTCCGCGAGCCGTTCCACGAGGGCTTCCGACGCGATCCGTGTCACGGGTGCTCTCCTATCTGCTCGGTCTGGGCCTCGCTGCTACGGCTGTCCGTTCCGGCGGCGCTGAAACCTGCGGGCCGCCGCGGCGGCCAGCGCCGCCCCGGCCGTCCCGGCCAGTACCGGGTGGCGGCTGAGCGCCTGCTGCGCGCTGCGGGGGTGCGCCTGGTCATCGAACACCCCGTGCGCGCCGCGATCGGCCTGCCCGGTGCCGTCGGCCGGCTGGTCCAGGTTCCCCGGCCCCTGCGGCGCCGGCAGATCGCTGGCCTGCTGCGAGTCGTAGCCGGTGCGGGCCAGGTACCGGTCAAGCAGTGCCGGGGCGACCCGGTTGGCCGCCAGTGTGGCCACCGTGCTCGCGCCCACCCAGTACTGCTTGCGGCCGGGCCGGCCGGCCGCCCGCAGCACCGCGCGGGCGGCCACCTCCGGCTGGTAGATCGGGGGAACCGGCTGCGGGTGGCGGGGGAGCCGGGACCGCACCCAGGAGAACTGGGGGGTGTTCACGGCCGGCAGCTGGACCACCGTGACCGCGACCGGTGACCGCTCGTGCGCCAGCTCGCAGCGCAGCGCCGAGGTGAACCCGTTGATGCCGTGCTTGGCGCCGCAGTAGGCGGACTGGAGCGGGATCGCCCGTTCCGACAGCGCGGACCCGACCTGCACGATGGTGCCCTGCCCGCGCGGGCGCATCCGGGCCAGCGCGGCCATGGTGCCGTGCACGTAGCCCAGGTACGCCACCTCGGTCACGCGCCGGAACTCGGCCGCGGTGATGTCGGAGAACCGCGCGAACACCGACGTGAACGCCACGTTGACCCAGACGTCGATCGGGCCGAGGATCTCCTCCGTCCGGGTGGCGGCGGCCTCCACCTGGTCATAGTCGGCGACGTCGGCGGGCAGCGGCAGCGCGGTGCCGCCCGCCGCCTGGACGTCGCCGGCGGCGGCGGCCAGCCCGGACTGGCCGCGGGCGATCAGCGCCACCCGGTCGCCGCGGGCAGCGAACTGGCGGGCGGCGGCACGGCCGACCCCGCCGCTGGCCCCGGTGATCACGACTGTCCTGGTCATGTCCGTCACGTCAGCTCCTTGTCTTCCCAGGGCCCGGCCAGCCGGGCCGCGGATTCGAGCAGCAGCGCATGCACGAAGGCCTGCGGCAGGTTGCCCCGCAGCTGGCGCTGCGTCACGTCGTATTCCTCCGCGTACAGGCCGGGGGGGCCGCACGCGGCCCGGTTGCGCTCGAACCAGCGCATCGCGGCCACCTCGTCGCCCTGCTGATGGTGCGCCAGCGCGAGCAGGAACCCGCACAGCAGGAAGGCGCCCTCGGCCTGGCCGAGCGGCTGGCTGTCGTGCCGGAACCGGTACGCGTAGCCGTCCTCGGTCAGCTCGCCGACGTAGCCGCGCAGGGGGGCGACACTACGCGGGTCGGCGGCGGGCACCGCGCCCCGCAGCGGCGGCAGCAGCAGCGCGCCGTCGAGCCCGGGGTCGGCGGGGGAGCGCTGCCAGCGGCCCGACGGGTGCACCGCCCGCGCGGCGGTGTCGGCCAGGATGGCGTCGGCCAGCTCCTGCCAGGCCCGCGCCGGCTCCCCGGGCCCGGCCGGTGCGCCGCGGGCGGCGGCCGCGGCCCGCAGCCCGGCTACGCAGCACAGCCTGCTGTGGGTCCAGGACTCGCCGCTCAGCTCCCAGATCCCGGCGTCCGGCTCCCGCCAGCGGCCGGCGATGGCGCTGGCGGCGATCGCGGCCGCCTGCCAGCCGTCGGCGCCGAGCCGCCCCGCCCGCGCCGCCGCGGCGAGCAGCAGCAGCGACTCCCCGAAGGTGTCGAGCTGGAACTGGTCCCGTGCCCGGTTGCCGACCAGGTCGTAGCCCCCC
This sequence comes from Nocardiopsaceae bacterium, assembly GCA_031254715.1. Classification (GTDB taxonomy): domain Bacteria; phylum Actinomycetota; class Actinomycetes; order Streptosporangiales; family Streptosporangiaceae; genus JAIRTY01. The sequence goes on from JAIRTY010000216.1 coordinate 6,787, forward strand.
GGGTAGCCGGGCAGCCCAAGCCGGCCCGGCGGCGGCAGCGGATCCCCGGCCACCGTGTAGGCCGGGGCCAGCCGCGGCCCGTCGGCGTGCAGCCTGGCGGTCACGAACCGGGTGGCGGCGTCGAGCAGGTGCGGCACGCCGGCCGCCGCGGCAGCCTGGCCCGCGTAGCACTGGTCCCGGATCCAGGCATACCGGTAGTCGTAGTTCCGGCCGGTGTCGGCCCGTTCCGGCAGGCTGGTCGTCGCCGCAGCCGCCATGCCGCCGTCCGCGCTGGTCAGGCCGGTCATGACGGCGACCGCGTGGCGGGCGTCCCTGGTCCCTGTCACCTGCCGGAGCGGCGGCACGGCCCGCTCCCAGTGCGCCCGGGTCGCCCGCCACAGCGAGCCGGGGCCGGCGGCCGGGGCTGGCAGCGGCCGGTCCGACAGCTCCAGCACCAGGTCGCGCGGCTCGCCGGGACGTACGGTCAGGGTCAGCGCGAGCTGGCAGCCGCCGGGCCCGCGGCGGACCCTGGCGGTCCCGGTGTCCCCGCTCCAGCGCAGGTAGTAGTCCCCCAACCGGCCGGTCCAGCGCCCCTCGTCGTCCCGCAGCAGCGCCCGCGGGCCCGGCCCGCCGAAGCCGTCCCTCGGATCGAGCAGCACCTCGACCCTGGCCGGCGCGTCGCGTGCGGTGAGGCGCCGCAGCAGCACCGCGCGGTGCCTGTCGGCCGGGGCCGCCAGCGCGTCGGCGCACTCGACGATGCCGTCGCCGGTTACCCACCGGCCGTGCCAGATGAGGGTGCCCGGCTCGTAGTAGCCTCCCCAGACGAAGCGGCTGTCCGGGGTGACCGCGTAGCCGCTGTCGCCCCCCACCAGCGCGGCGAACACGGCATCGGAGTGCCAGCGCGGCACGCACAGCCAGGCGACCTCACCGTGCGGGCCGACCAGTGCGCCGCGTTCCCCGTCCGCGATCAGTGCGTACTCGCGGAGAACCTGCGGGGTGAATGCCTTCGTGGCTTGGGTCGCGATCACTGCCTGGAGCCACCTCCCAGGAGGCGATGGGCTACCCGGGACCGGCCGGCCCAAACGCCGCGGATGCCGCGCGGCCGTCAGCGCGGATGTTTAGCGGCTCACACCAGGGGATGATGACCCGGTCCGACAACCAACCGGAGGTGCGCATGACGACCGCAACCATCAGCCGGCCGGACATGCTCCCGGCACTGGGCCAGCGAGACGACGGTGAGCTGCTCCAGGTCCTGCACAACAGGCCCGGGGACGACAGCCAGCGGACGGCGGCCTGCGAGATCCTGGTCGGCCGGTACGACTCGCTGGTGCGGTCATGCGTGCAGCGCTACCGCGACAGCCCGGAGCTGGTCGAGGACCTGATGCAGGTCGGGTACGTCGGGCTGCTCAAGGCAATGAACAACTTCGACCCGGAGGTCGGCAGCAGCCTGGCCGCCTACGCGCAGCCCTGCATCAGCGGCGAGCTCAAGCGGCATTTCCGGGACAAGCGCTGGCAGGTACACGTGAAGCGGTCGGCGCAGGAGCTGCTGCTGCAGCTGCGCAAGGCCCGGGAAGACCTGACCCAGCGGCTCGGCCGCGCCCCGGCCGACGAGGAGCTCGCTGAACATCTCGGTGTCAGCATCGACGAGCTGCTCGACGCCCGCCGGGCCGACATGGTGTTCCACCCCCGGTCGCTGGACGCCCCGCTCAGCGGGCAGGACGACCCCAGCCTCGCCGACCTGCTGGGGCAGGAAGACCCCGGCGTCGAGCACGCCCTGGACATGGCGGCGGTGCAGGCCCACTGGGACCAGCTCCCCGACCGGGAGCAGCGGATCCTCACCCTGCGCTTCTACGGGAACATGACCCAGGCGCAGATCGGGGAACAGCTCGGCATCTCCCAGATGCACGTGTCCCGGCTGCTCGCCCGGGCCCTTGGTTACCTGCGCGGATGCCTGCTCGGCAGCGAGGAGGAGCCGGCCGAGCCCGTGGCCGAAGGAGCCTGACCAGGCAGGTCAGGGGCCTGACCAGGCAGGTCAGCGCTCCCTGGGCGGCGGCTCGCCGACCCGGAACGCCAGCATGGTCATGTCATCGCGCACCTCGCCGCCGCAGAACTCCAGCGCCAGCTGCTGCAGGCGGGCGACGATCTGGCCGGCCGGCTGCCCGGCCATGGCCGCGATCTCACCGGTGAGCCGGTCGTCGAAGTAGTTGCCGTCCGGCCCGCGGCAATCAGCCACCCCGTCGGTGACGAACACCAGCACATCGCCGGTGGACAGGTCGTGGCTGGCGGTGCCCAGCTCGGCGGCGGGGAACACGCCGAGCGGCAGCCCGCCGCCGGGCAGCTGCGAGGCGTGCCCGTCCCGCACCGCCAGCACCGGGCCGGGATGGCCGGCCCCGGCCAGCTGAACCTGCAGCGACGGGCCGCGCCAGCGGAGGCGGGCAGCGCAGGCGGTGACGAACCGGCCCGCCAGCTCCTCATCAAGCAGCACCTCGTTGACGCCCGCCAGCACCGCCGCCGGGTCCGCCTCCGAACGGCCAAGCAGCCTGGCCGCGTGGCGGGCGACGGCACTGGCCGCGGCGACGCCCTCGCCCCGCCCGCACGCCTCTCCCAGGATCACGCCGGGCCCGTCCGGGGTCTGGTACACGTCGTAGAAGTCCCCGCCCACCTCCGGCGACTCGGTCGCCGTCAGGTGCGCGGCGGCGACCTCCACGCCCGGGATGCTCGGCAGCTCGCTCGGGAGCAGGGCGGACCGCAGCGCATCCGTCACCTGGGTATGCCGCTGCAGCATCCGGCCGGCCCGGATCGCCAGCGCGAGCTGTGCCCCGAGCTCTTCCAGCAGGCCCAGGTCGGCCAGGCCGAACGGGCCGCGGCTGCCGCGCCGGGCGAGGGTGAGGACGCCGTAGCGGTGACCGCCGTCGGCTATCGGGACGCTCACCAGCGAAGTTGCGTCCAGCAGCATGAGCAGCGGCACGCCGCCCGGCCCGTCGCCCAGGATCGCGGCATCGGCGACGTGCGCGACCAGCTGCCCTCCGTCGGCGTCGCTGACGAGGAACGGAATCGACCCCGGCTCCGGGTCGCGGCCCGCGGCGACTCCCGCCAGCGCCGCCGAGCCCTGGTCCTGCGGGCCGGTGACGAGCTGGCGCCGCAGCGCCTGCCCGCGCACCATGTCCACGATCACCCACTCGGCCAGCTCGGGCGCGAGCAGCCGGGCGCACTCCTGGACCAGCACGTGCTCGCTGCCGGTGGCGCTGCCGAGTAGCAGCCTGGTCATCCTGGTCACCACGTCGACCCGCCGGGTCATGGCAGCGACCAGGGCGGGGTCGGCGTGGCCGGATGCGGCCTCGTCCGGCCCGGCCGCCACCGGGGGCCCCCCGACCGCGACGATCAGCTGGTCCTCGTCCTCGCCGAGCCGGGCCGGCGCCACGGTCAGCTCGCATTCGGCCGCTCCCCCGGAGGTGAGCATCTCGCCCCGCACCTGGCCCGGCCTGCCGGTCCGGATCACCGTGGCCAGGTGGGTCTCGACCGCGGCCCGGGAGGTGTGATTCAGGAACGCCGTGAACGGCTTGCCGGTCGCGTATCCGGACGGCATCCCGAGCGCGTCTCCCGCCGACCGGTTGGCCCTCCGGACCGTGCCGTCCCGGCCGAGCTGGAACAGCGGCACCGGGGCGTCCGCGAACAGCGCCCGCAGCAGCCGCCGCTCCGCGTGCCAGGCGGCCGGCGGCGCGCCCTGGCGGCTGTCCCCGACCTCGGCCTCCGCCTTTCCCAGCAGCTCGATGGCGGCGTCCAGTTCCGCCAGCGCCGCCTCCAGCGTGGCGCGCAGCCGTGCCCCGCGCAGCGACGCGGTCTGGCGCAGCGCGTCCCGCCTCGCCCGCAGCCCCGCCAGCTCGCTGTCGAGCTGCGGCAGCCCGCCGTCCAGCTCCATGGCGTCAGCCCGCCCGGCCCGGCGGCGACTCGGTGATCGCTCTCGCGACCTCGGTGACCTTGACGCTCTGCTGCTGGGAGATCTCCCGCATCCGGCCCAGCGCCTCGTCCGCGCTGCAGCCGAGTGCCTGCATGAGGATGCCCTTGGCCTGATCCACCACCGCCCGGCCGCGCGCCGCCTCGCTGAACTGGCGAGCGGTGCGGCGGGCGTCGCCGTACCTGGATACGTTGCCGACGACCGACCCGCCCGCGGCCAGCAGCAGCTCGGCCAGCTGGAGCTGGCCGGGGTCGAGGGAGTGGGGCCGGGCGCCGGCCAGCGACAGCGTGATCGCCCCCGCCGGGTCTGGCTGATGGATCAGCGTCACCGAGCAGCGCACTCCCCGCGCCAGGGCGGCGTGGGTGTACTCGGGCCAGGCCAGGTCGTCCAGGGTGTCGGGGCAGTGGGCCAGCATGCCGGTGGCAAGGGCCGCCAGGATCGGGCCCCGCCCGCTGCGCACCTCCCGCTCGACCAGGTCCGCGAGGTCGGGGTGGCTGGCCGCGACCTCAGCCGGCTCGCCCGGCTCGGCGGCCAGCCACACTGCCGCCGCTGCGCCCGCGCAGCCGGGCACCTGCCGCGAGGCCAGCAGGACCACCTCGTTGAGCGACCGTGACCGCGACTTGTCCCCGGTGCTCACCAGATCCGCGGCTTGCCGGGCGAATTCGTGCAAGCTCACG
>JAIRTY010000372.1 GCA_031254715.1 Nocardiopsaceae bacterium
GGCCCGGCGGCCGCCGGGCCGCCCAGCAGCTGAGCCGTTCAGCAGCTAGGCCTGTCCCGCTGCCCAACCGCCCGCCGCCAGCTTCCCCGGCGCGCATCCGCCGGACGGACGGGCTGGTATGTGAGGGCGCGGCGGGCGGGTGGTCGCCTCCTGGCGGGCCGCGCTCTCACGCGCTCGCGGGGTGCGAGCGGGCGGCGTTGATAGCGGCCAGCGCTCGGATAATGACCTCGCTGGCCTGGGCCGGGGTCGCGGCCGGAGGGTTCCAGTAGCGGATCTCGGCGTACCCGTCGGGGTCAGCCACCACCTCGGCGGGCTTGCCGCCATCGAGCGCGGGCGCGGATGCGGTGAGGTCTGGTACCGACCGGGTGTCGTGCACCTCGGCGGGTATCCCGGCGGCGGTCAGCTCGGCGGCCACATCACGCAGCCATTCCGCTGCGGCCGGCCCGGTCACTGGCCGGGACACGGCAAGGTAGTGCGGGTCTGTCATCGGGTCCCCCGTGGGGGGATTGGCCTGGTTGCGGCGTGCTGCGGGCCGGCGGTGGCGGTGAGTTCGGCTTGGCGCATCCGGGCGCGCAGCCCGCCGCTGCTGGGCGCGGTGAGGATCGTGCCGGGCGGGGCGTCAAACGCCGGGTAGGCGAAGTAGAGCCTGCTGTGCGGGCCCCACATGATCAGCCAACCCGGATAATCAAGCGACAGCCGGGCAGCGGCGGCGCGCTTGCCCGGGTCATACACCACCCGGCCCGGCCCAGTGCGGGGATCAGTCACGGGCGGTCCCCTCGATGGTGCCCAGGCGGCGGGCGACTGCCTCGGCAGTGGCGGCCGGGTTCGTCACCAGCCCTATCCGTTCGGCCCATCCCCACCAGAAGCAGTGGTCGTCGGCGTAGATGTCCTGGATCAGGGGCAGGCGGCGATGCGCCACGGCCAGCCGCGGCGGCCGGCCCCTCCCGGTGATCAGCACGGTGACATGGTGGCGGGGGTCCAGTAAGGCTGCTAGGCCCTCCAGCGCGTTGCACATGGCGGCGGGCAGGGGGCAGCCAGGGATCGGGGCGTTACCGTCAGTCACGACAAGCACGGTAAGAGGATCACCGGCGGCAGGACAATGGCAGTCTCGCGGAGCGGCCCGCGGAAATGCTAACCGTCAGGTCAGACGGGGAGGTTGATGGTGGCGGCGAGTTCGCGCATGCCGGGGGTGAGGGTGCGGCGCTGGGTGACGATGGCACCGAGCAGGTCTTTGGCCAAGCGCTGATGAGCGAGCCAGGCTGGTGCTTCTTTCGACAGCCGGAACAGCACGTCGAATGTTTCCGGGTAGTGCCGCAGGGCCAGGTGAGCGGCTGCCACGTCGAGCAGGTGTCGGTTGCGGTTGTCGGAGGTCGGGCGGAGGCTGGCGGGCACGCTGGCCGCGAGCAGCAGCGCGGTGTCGGGCTTGCCGTCGATGACGGCGTTTTCGACCTGTTTCATGGCGACGGTGGCGGGGCCGAAGGTTGTCCAGTAGGAGTGATAGGGGCGCTGGCTGGGCCGGGTGGCGGCGGCTGCTGCCTGGGCCAGCCGCATCGTGTCGGCTGCCTCGCTGGGCCGGTTGTCGCGGATGGCGGCGGCCGAGGCGCGCAGCAGCAGCCATCCCCAGGTGGAGATCTCGGCCGTCGTGGCTGCCGAGAGCCGGGGCTCGATCTGGCCGGCCCAGCCGGTGGCCAGGGACCACACCTGGTCGAATTGGCGTTCCAGCAGCAGCAGCCAGCACAGCGTGATCACGCTGGAGGCGGCGTCGAGTGCGCTGCCGGATGCCTCGGCGTCGGCAACGGAGCGGTCCAGGGCGATCCGCGCGGCGGCGCGCTGGCGGGTTTGCACCAGCAGCGACCCGGTCAGCTGGTTGACCCGCGAGCGCAGCGGCGGTGATGCGTTTTCGGCGTCGCGCAGCAAGCCAGGCAGCACGCGCGCTAGGTCTTGGTAACGGTTGTCGTGGTAGAGCTTGACGGCGGCGGACAGTGCCCGTGCCAGGCCGTCTTCAGTCGCCGACTCCAGGATTGCGTCACCGCCTGGACTGGCCAGGGCGCGGCGAACGGGCTCCCAGGCGGTGTCCTCGGCATCGGCTGGAGCCGGGGCGTTCTGGACCAGCATCGTGGTAGGCAGGTCGAGCGCGGCGGCGAGCTTGCGCAGCGTCTCCATGCGCGTGTCTTCCCGCTCGCCCTGCTCAAGCTTGCGGATCAGCGACACCGACACCCCTGACGAGGCGGCGAGTTCACGCTGTGACAGGCCATGCCGCTTGCGGAGTTCCCGGAGCCGGTCTCCGAGGGTACGCACCTGGGGCACGGGATGCCTCCCGCGGGATCTGGGGCAGCTCACCGCCAGGCTACCCGGGCCGCTGCTTCCACGCTGCCTGGCAGTGACATGCGCCCTGGCTGGGCCTGGTCGGCCGGTCAGGGCCGCAACAGGAAACGGAGTCGGCCGCAGGCCGCCCGCTGGCGCAACAACCACGCCTACGACGAACGGCTACGGCGCATCATCAACCGGGCGACCGCCGCCTGAACCAGGCACAAAGACGAGGCGTTCACGCCCCTGGCAGATAGGCGTCCTGGGACTGCGGATCCCAGACCACCAGGCGGTACTCCGCGGCAAGCTCCATGATCGCCGTCACTGCCGCGTCGCTTCGCGGCGACCAGCTCAGATGCATGACCACGTGATCGGTGCCGGCCGTCAACGGCATCAGCATCCACGGCGAATCCCCGGCATAGGGCGCCTGATCGGGGAACCGGGAGCGCAGCTGCTCATAGAACCCCACGATCCGATCATCCAGCTCACCCTCGGCGTGACTGGCAGAAGCGTTGCACCGCTCGAACATCGCACCCGCCGCAGCAGCGTCAGCCAGCTCATCCATCGCCAGAACCGCGAGATCGAAGCTCACCGGCTCATCTTCCACCCAGCCGCCGCAGGCCCGATCACAGAGGCCAACCTTGTCTGCCACGGCACTAGTGACTATTCCTTGCCAGCCCGCGGGCGTCCGGGATCGCCCCTGTCAGGCGCCGCGCAGCCGGGCGAGGGCCTCGGCGAGGATGGCGGCGCCGTCCGCGTCGCTGCGCCGTTCCTTCACGTAGGCAAGGTGGGTCTTGTACGGCTCGCTCCGGGGCGGGCCTGGCGGGTGCTCCATGTCCCGGCCGGCGGGATAGCCGCACCGCGGGCACTCCCAGGTCTCCGGGATAGCAGCCTCGGAGGCAAAGCTCGGAAGCGTCTCGTGCCGGTTCGCGCACCAGAATGAGACCCGTACCCGGGGGGCGGCCTCGCCGCGCTCAGCCTCGCCCATCGGGCCTGCCCCGACGCGGCTGCCCCGGATGGCATTGCCACTACTCACCGATCACCCCTTGCCGTGTAGTCCTCTGCTTCTGTGACTGCTGACTGCCGGGGAGGGCGGCTGGTTGCCCGGAATTCCGCGGCAGCAGCAGCCCCCGGCCGCGGCCGGGTCAGCGATTGAGCAACAGCCCAAGGCCGACGATGCAGAGAAACCAGATGATTCCCGTGAAGATGGTCAGCCGGTCGAGGTTACGCTCCACCACCGAGGATGACCCGAGTGACGAGGACACGCCGCCTCCGAACAGGTCGGACAGGCCGCCGCCCTTGCCCTTGTGCAGCAGCACCAGCAGCACCATGAGCAGGCTGGTGATGATCAGGACAACCGAAATACCAATGATCACTGCCGGTTCTCGTCCCTCCGGGTGTCCCGCTGGTGCATCTCTGCTGCGCCGTCACGGTCGGTAGCTGCATCCGCGCGTGTGCAGCTGTCTTAGGCCCCGACGGGCAGTTCCCGGTACCGGCAGATTCTCGCGAACTCACCGGCGTCCAGGCTTGCCCCACCGACGAGTGCCCCGTCGATGTCTGGCTGCGCCATGATCGAAGCTATGTTGTCGGCCTTCACCGATCCGCCATACAGGATACGCGCATCTGCGGCGGTCACGTCGCCGTGAACCGCCGAAACGCGTCCCCGGATGGCGCCGATGATCTCCTGCGCGTCCTCCGGCAGGGCCACCTCGCCGGTGCCGATCGCCCACACCGGCTCGTACGCGATCGGCACGCCTGCCACCTGCTCGGCCTTAATCCCCGCCAGCGCCCCGTCGAGCTGGGCCAGCACGTGTGGCAGGTGCTCCCCGGCCTGGCGCACCGGCAGCGGCTCGCCGACGCAGACCAGCGGCGTGACCCCGGCCCGCAGCGCCGCCTTTGCCTTCGCGTTCACCAGCGCGTCGTTCTCGCCGTGGTACTGACGCCGCTCCGAGTGGCCCACCAGGACATAGCTGCAGCCGAGCTTGGCCAGCATGGCACCGGACACCTCGCCGGTGTAGGCGCCCTGGTCGTGGGCGGAGACGTCCTGTGCGCCGTACCTGATCCGCAGCTTGTCCCCGGCCACCAGGGTCTGCACGCTGCGCAGCGCCGTGAACGGCGGGAACACCGCCACCTCGGCGGCCTCGTAGTCCTTGACCTTGAAGGTAAACGCCAGCTTCTGCACCAGCGCGATCGCCTCGAAGTGGTTGTTGTGCATCTTCCAGTTACCGGCGATCAGCGGCATCCGGCCGGCCGGCTTCGCCCCGTCCCTGCTCACGAGGCGTCCTCGAGCGCGGTCAGCCCGGGCAGTTCCCGGCCCTCCAGGTACTCCAGGCTGGCGCCACCGCCGGTGGAGATGTGGGTGAAGTCGCTCTCGGGAAAGCCGAGCCGCCGGACCGCCGCGGCTGAGTCGCCGCCGCCCACCACGGTCAGCCCCGCCACCTGGCTGATCGCTTCGGCAACCGCCCGGGTGCCCGCGGCGAACGCGGGGAACTCGAACACCCCGGGCGGGCCGTTCCAGAACACCGTCTTGGCGTCGGCCAGCTTGCGCGCGAACTCCTGCCGGGTCGCCGGGCCGATGTCGAGGCCCAGCTTGCCGTCCGGGATGTCCGCCCCGGGAACGATCTCCGGCTCGGCATCGGCGGCCAGCCGCGAGGCCACCACGTGGTCGGACGGCAGCACGACCTCCACCCCGGCCCGGGCCGCGTCCGCGAGCACGGCCGAGACCTGCGGGATCTGGTCGGACTCCAGCAGCGAGCTGCCCACCCGGTGCCCCTGCGCGGCCAGGAACGTGTAGGCCATGCCGCCGCCGATCAGCAGCCGGTCGGCGCGCTCCAGCAGCTGGCCGATGACCGCCAGCTTGTCGGACGGCTTGGCCCCGCCGAGCACCACCACGTACGGCCGCGGGGGGTCGGTGGTGAGCTGCCGCAGCACCGAGATCTCCGCCAGCACCAGCTCGCCGGCGGCGTGTGGAAGCTGCCGGGGCACGTCGTAGACGCTGGCGTGCTTGCGGTGCATGGCGCCGAACCCGTCGCCGACGTAGAGCCGGGCCAGCCCGGCCAGCCGGGCCGCCAGCCCGGCCCGTTCCGCGTCGTCCTTGCTGGTCTCGGCCGGCTCGAACCGGACGTTCTCCAGCAGCGCGACCTCCCCGTCGGCCAGCCCGGCAGCCGTGGCCGCCGCTGACGCGCCCGCCACGTCCCCGGCGAAAGCGACCGGGCGGCCCAGCAGCTCGCCCAGCCGGGCGGCGACCGGCCGGAGCGAGGGCCCGCCCGCCGCCCGCTCGGCGAAGCCGCCGCCCTTGGGGCGGCCCAGGTGGGCGCAGATCACCACCCTGGCTCCGCGGCCGGCGAGCGTGCCGATGGTCGGCAGGCTGGCCCGGATCCGGCCGTCGTCGGTGATCCGGCTGCCGTCCAGCGGGGCATTCAGGTCGGCGCGCAGCAGCACCACCTGCCCCGCCACGTCCAAGTCCTCAATCCGTCTCATCGTATGTACAGCGCAGAATTCCCTGGCTTCAGCCAAGGGAAGCGCCGTGTTTCCTTCCCGTGTGTCGTTCCTGGAGGATCACATACCGAGTCAATAGCATAAGAGTATGTCGAAACTGGTGAAGCGAGCCTACAAGTACCGCTTCTATCCCTCGGCTGATCAGGCCACGGAGTTGACGCGGACGTTCGGCTGCGTCCGCGTGGTCTGGAACCTTGCGTTGAATGAGCGCACTGCCGCTGTGCAGCGGCAAGAGCGTGTCACGTACGAGCAGACTTCCGCGATGCTGACGGAATGGAAGAGGGGTGACGATTTCGCATATCTCCGCGATGTGTCGTCCGTACCCCTTCAACAGGCGCTCCGTCATCTCCAACGCGCATTCGTCGCATTCTGGGAAAAACGATCTCGTTATCCGAAATTCAAATCCCGGAAACGGTCCCGTCAGTCCGCCGAGTACACCCGTAGCGGGTTCCGGTGGCGAGACGGAGAGCTGACGTTGGCGAGGATGAGCGAACCGCTGGCCATACGCTGGTCGCGTCCGCTGCCTGCGCACGCGGAGCCGTCCACGGTGACCGTGTCTCGAGATCCGGCGGGCCGATGGTTCGTATCGTTGCTGTGTGAATGCCCTGTCGAACCGCTTCCCGAGGCGGAAGCCGCCGTCGGGATCGATGCCGGGGTTACCTCCCTGGTCACGCTGTCCACCGGAAAGAAAGTCCTCAACCCTCGGTTCGAGCGTCGCGATCGGACACGGCTCGCCCGCGCCCAGCGACTGCTCGCCCGGAAGGCTAAGGGCTCCAGAAACCGGGAAAAGGCACGAGTAAACGTCGCCCGTGCCCATGCCCGGATCGCCGATCGGAGAAGGGATTTCCTGCACAAGCTCACTACCGATCTCGTCCGTGAAAACCAAGTGGTCGTGATCGAGAATCTGAGCGTGAGGAACATGATCCGCAATCATCGCTTGGCCCGCGCGGTCTCCGATGCAGGTTGGCGAGAAATGCGGACGATGCTGGAGTACAAGTGCGCATGGTACGGGCGTGAGCTGGTCGTAATCGATCGGTGGTACCCGTCGAGCAAAACATGCTCGGCATGCGCGTACCCAGCGGTACAGATGCCCCTTTCTGTGCGCGACTGGAAGTGTAGAAATTGCGGCACCCGACATGATCGGGACGTCAACGCGGCCATCAACATCCGAGCGGCCGGGCTGGCCGTGCTTGCCTGCGGAGCTGGCGTAAGGCCTCATCGGGAACCCTCCCAGGCGGGCAGCCAGTGGCGAACAGGAAGTCCAGCGGGTGACTGCTGGAATCCCCCCTTCCGGGTGGGAAGAGGTCAACCGAGTTGCGAGCCGACGAGCACGGCCAGGTCCGCCAGCCGGCAGGAGAACCCCCACTCGTTGTCGTACCAGCCGATGACCTTCACCTGGTCACCGAAGGTCATGGTGAGCCCGGAGTCGAAGGTGCAGGAGTACGGCGTGCCGACGATGTCGGACGACACGATCGGGTCGCTGGTGTAGTGCAGGTAGCCTTTGAGCGGCCCGTCCGCAGCTGCCCGGTAGGCGGCGTTCACCTCATCGGTGCTGACCTCCCGGCCGACCTGCACCACCAGGTCGGTGACCGAGCCGTCCATCACCGGGACCCGCATCGACATCCCGTCCAGCTTGCCCTTGAGCTCGGGCAGCACCAGCGCGGTGGCCCGGGCGGCCCCGGTGGTGGTCGGGATGATGTTCTGGGCCGCGGCCCGCGCCCGGCGCAGGTCCTTGTGCGGGAAGTCCAGGATCACCTGGTCGTTCGTGTAGGCGTGGATGGTCGTCATCAGGCCCTTGACGATGCCGAAGCTGTCGGCCAGCACCTTGGCCAGCGGCGCCACGCAGTTGGTGGTGCAGGAGGCGTTGGAGACGATGTGGTGGGCCGCCGGGTCGTAGGAGCCGTCGTTGACCCCCATCACAATCGTGATGTCCTCGCCCTTGGCGGGCGCCGAGATGATCACCTTCCTGGCCCCGGCCGCCAGGTGCTTGCCAGCGTCCGCCGCGGCGGTGAACCGCCCGGTGGCCTCCAGCACCACGTCGACCCCGAGGTCGCTCCAGGGCAGCGCGCCCGGGTCCCGCTCGGCGAGCACCCGGAAGGAGCGGCCGCCGGCCCGGACGGTGTCTCCGTCGACGCTGACGTCCTCGTCGAGCGTGCCCAGGATCGTGTCGTACTTCAGCAGGTGCGCCAGGGTGGCCGGGCTGGTCAGGTCGTTGGCCGCCACGATGTCGATGTCGCCCGCCTGGCCGGCGGCCTGGGCGGACGCGACGGCGCGCCAGAAGTTCCGGCCGATGCGGCCGAACCCGTTGATGCCCACGCGGATGGTCACGGCGTCGTTCCCCTCATTCGTTAGTGTCCCGCTGAAACGCTACCGGAGAACCCCCGCTTGGCGGTCCGCCAGGAGTCCCTCAGCCACGGCCGGGAGTCCCCCGGCCCTGTGCCCGCTACGGCATCAGCATGTCCGCGGTCAGGTGCGCCTCGGTACCAGGCACGCCGAGATCCCGCGCCCGCTTGTCGGCCATAGCGAGCAGCCGCCGGATCCGCCCGGCGATCGCGTCCTTGGTCAGCGGCGGGGCCGCGAGCTGGCCGAGCTCCTCCAGGCTCGCCTGCCGGTGCTCAAGCCGGAGCTGGCCCGCCAGGGTCAGGTGATCGGGCGCGTCTTCCCCCAGGATCTCCAGCGCCCGCTCCACCCGCGCCCCGGCGGCGACCGCGGCCCGCGCGCTGCGCCGCAGGTTGGCGTCATCGAAGTTGGCCAGCCGGTTCGCTGTGGCCCTGACCTCGCGCCGCATCCGGCGCTCCTCCCAGGCCAGCACGCTGTCGTGGGCTCCGAGCCGGGCCAGCAGCGCGCTGATCGCGTCGCCGTCCCTGACTACCACCCGGTCCACGCCCCGCACCTCCCGCGCCTTGGCGTGGATCTTGAGCCGCCGGGCGGCCCCGACCAGCGCCAGCGCAGCCTCCGGCCCCGGGCAGGTGACCTCCAGCGACATCGAACGGCCAGGTCCCGTCAGTGAGCCGTGCGCCAGGAACGCCCCCCGCCAGGCGGACTCACAGTCGCACGCCGCCCCGGCCACGACCTGCCGCGGCAGCCCGCGCACCGGCCGGCCGTGCCCGTCCACCAGGCCGGTCTGGCGGGCCAGGCTGTCCGCGTCGGAGCTGACCCGCACCACGTAGCGGTTGCCCTTGCGCAGCCCGCCGGGCGCCAGCACGACCAGGTTCGACGAATGCCCGAACACCTCGGCGATGTCCTTGCGCAGCCGCCGTGCGGCGGCCCCGGTGTCCAGCTCTGCCTCGATCACGATCCGCCCGCTCGCCAGATGCAGGCCGCCCGCGAACCGCAGCAGCGTGGACACCTCCGCCTTCCGGCAGCACGGCTTCACCACCGATATCCGGCTCAGCTCGTCTTTGACCAGGCCGGTCATTGCCATCACGTCACTCCCCCTCGAAAATCTCCGCGAAAGCCCCCGCCAGCCGCCGCGGGTCGTGCCGCGGCGACCCGTCGCGCATCGCCAGGTCGGCCAGCACCAGCCGGGCCCCCAGCTCGCCTGCCGCCTTCTCCAGCTCGGCGGCGGACCCGGCGGCGGCCGCCCGGTCCGCCAGCACCACGTCCACGGTCAGCCGGGGCGCGTGCGCGGCCAGCACCTCCAGGTGCGTGTGCGGGAAGAACCCCTCCGTCTCGCCTGGCTGCGGCGCCAGGTTGAGCGCCACCAGCCGCCGGGCCCTGGTGCCGACCAGCGCCCCGGCCAGCTCCGGTACCAGCAGGTGCGGCAGCACGCTGGTGAACCACGACCCCGGGCCGAGCACCACCCACTCCGCCTCCCCGATCGCCGCCACCGCCTCCGGGCACGCCGGCGGGTCGGGCGGGATCAGAGACAACGACCGTACCCGCCCCGTGGTGGATGCGCAGGCGGCCTGCCCGCGGACGACG
>JAIRTY010000338.1 GCA_031254715.1 Nocardiopsaceae bacterium
GGTGAGCCCGGGGGCGGTGGCTGCCGCCGCTGCCGCGGCGGCAGCCACCGCCGGCCCCGCCAGCAGCGTCACCGCCTCGCCCCGGTGATTGGTCCGGGTCCACCGGGCCGGGCCGCCGGGCGGCCGCCGGCTCAGCCAGGCATAGCCCGCCCTGGCCGCCCCGGCGGCCAGGGCGGCCGTGAGCACGGACCTTGCGAGCCGCCCGCTCATCGCTCCGCCGCTCATCGCCGCGCCGTGCGGGAAGCGCTGGCCCGGGGCGTGGGGATGTGCACCGAGGCGCCCTTCCTGCCGCCGGCTGACGACACCGACGGCGACGGGGTGGGGGCTGGCGAGGGCCCCGGCCCGTTGGCCGCCGCGCCCACGCCGTAGCTGCCCGAGCGGCCCTGCAGCTGCTCCCACAGCGCCTGGGCGACCACCAGCTGCCCGATGACGGTGTCGGCGTCGTCCACGCTGGAGAGGTGGCCCGCCCGGCCGCCAGCGCGCATCACGTCGATGGCGCTGCCCTGGCCGGACCCGGTCGTCGAGCCCACCACCACGGCGCCCTGGCCGGCCAGCTTGAGCTGCTGCGCCATGGTGACCAGGCCCTGGCTGACCGGGCTGGCGTTCTGCGTGGGCGGGGTGGCCGGGATGATCACGATCGCCAGCGTGGCACGGTTGCCGGGCTGGCCGCTACGGGTCAGGAGGCCCGCTGACCCCAGCCCGGCCAGGATCTTCAGCCCGGCCTTGTCAGCCCGTCCGGGGGACGGGTCGCGGGCGCCGCCCGCGGTCAGGACCGCGGTCGCGAGCAGCTGGCTGGCCTGCTGGACGGCTGGCTCACCCGACTGCACCTGCCCGGCCGGCAGGTACTGCTGGACCAGCTTCGACAGCACCGGCCCGCTGGCCGGGCTGGGGTCAAAGAACCCGCCCGACAGCTGCACCCGGCCGGGCACGGTGGCGCCGGCCTCCTGCAGCGCGGTGGTGATCCCGCTGGTGACACCGCCCGGAGCGCCGGGCGCGGTGACGAGCACGACCCGCTGGCCGGTCAGCAGGCCGCCGACCAGCTGGTCAGAGACGCCCTTCGCGAACGCCTGGTCGCCGGTGATCTGCTGCCGCTGCAGCCGGTTGGCCGCGTACAGGCTGTCGATCTGCCGCTTCTCCGCGACCGACGTGCTGTTCAGGCCGTTCAGCACGGACGGCTTGAGCGCGGTGGAGCCGAGCACGATGCCGACCGCCAGCGCCAGGAAGACCGCGACGATGGAGACGAGGTGATATCGGAAATCGATCACTGGAACAATCCGGTGAACCAGAATTTGACGGCTTCCCACTGGGTGGCCAGGAACCGGATGAAGATCTGCCCAGCCGGGGTGGCCACGAGGATAGCGAGGATAGCGGCCATGGCCGACGCCACCAGCGTCATCAGCAACAGGCTGGACACCCGCTGCCGGTAGAGCCTGCTCACCCCTTTGGCGTCGACCAGCTTGCCGCCGACCCGCAGCCGGGTGAGGAACGTGCTGCCCATTCCCGGCCTGCCCTTGTCGAGGAACTCCTCCAGCGAGAAGTGCGTGCCGACGGCGACGATCAGGGTGGCGCCAAGCTCGTCGGCCATCAGCAGGGCGACGTCCTCGCTGGTGCCGGGCGCCGGGCAGAGCACCGACGGCAGGCCGAGGCCGTTGATCCTGGTCAGCCCGGGGGCGCCGCCGTCCGGGTAGGCGTGGACCACGATCTCCGCCCCGCAGGTGAGAGCGGCGTCGGAGACCGAGTCCATGTCGCCGACGATGATGTCGGGCCGGTAGCCGGCCTCCAGCAGCGCGTCAGCGCCGCCGTCCACGCCGATCCTGACCGGCTTGAACTCCCGCAGGTAGGAGCGGAGCGCCGCCAGGTCCTCCCGGTTGCGGTAGCCGCGCACCACCACCAGCGCGTGCCTGCCTTCGAGGCGGGTCTGCAGCTGGGTGACCGGGACCGCTTCCAGCAGCAGGTCGCCGTCCCGCTGGAGGTGCTCGAGGGTGTTGACAGCGAACTTGGTCAGCTGCTCGGCCAGGCCGGCCTTGCCCTCGATCATGGCGGCCGCCACCGTTTCGGCGGTCTGCAGCGTGCCCTTGGCGACCACCTGGCCGTCCAGGTACAGGGTCTCCCCCTCGAGCCGGACCGTGTTCCCCTCCGCCACCCTGCCGAACAGGTCCGCCCCGGCGTCGTCCACGAGCGGGATGCCCGCCTCGATCAGCCGTTCCGGGCCGAGGTTCGGGTAGCGGCCGGTGATGCTGGGAGCGGCGTTCACCACCCCGGCGACCTGCCGGGCCAGCAGCGCGTCCACGCTCACCCGGTCCAGGTCCTCGTGGTCGATGACGGCGATCTCGCCCGGCCGGATCCGCTTGGTGAGGTCCTTGGTGCGGCGGTCCACCCGGACGACCCCGGTCACGCCCGGCAGGTCTTCCTGCCTGCCACGGCGCTTCCAGGGCACGTTCGCCGGTTGGGCCTTCATTGCCTGCCATCCTGCCAGACCAGCCGCGACAGCCCGGTTCAGCCAGGCCTGCGCGGAGATGTCTACCCGCCTGCTCACCTGCGCTGAGGTTACCCGCTGCCGACGTTGCGGGCGATCATTCGGCGGCGGCACCCGCCCAGACCGACCGCTCGGCCGCGGCGGCGGCCAGTAGCTCGCCCGCGTGCGCCCGGCCGTGCTCGGAATCCTCCAGCCCGGCCAGCATCCGGGACAGCTCGGTCACCCGCCCGTCGGAGTCGAGGCGGGTGATGCCGCTGCGGATCACCGAGCCGTCGCCGGCCTTCTGCACCTTCAGGTGGTTGTCGGCGAACGCCGCTACCTGCGGAAGGTGGGTCACCACGATGACCTGGGCCAGCCGGGCCAGCCGGGCCAGGCGGCGGCCTATCTCCACCGCCGCCTTCCCGCCCACCCCGGCGTCGACCTCATCGAACACGAAGGTCGGCACCGGGTCGGCGCCGGCGAACACGACCTCGATCGCCAGCATCACCCGCGACAGCTCCCCGCCGGACGCGCCCTTGGCCAGCGGCAGGGCCGGTGCCCCGGCGTGCGCGGCCAGCCTGATCTCGACCTCATCCGCACCGTGCGGGCCGCAGGCCTCCTGCGGGGTGACCGGGACGGTCAGCCGGGCATGCGGCATGGCCAGGGCGGTCAGTTCGGCGGTGACGTCCGCCGCGAACCGGTCGGCGGCCTGCTGCCGCAGCCCGGTCAGCTGGCCTGCCAGGTCGCGGACTTCGCCGGCGAGCCTGGCCTCCTCCTCCGCCAGCGCGCCGATCTGGTCGCCGGTCCCGTCCAGCTCGGCCAGCCGGCGGGCGGCCCGCTCGGCCCAGCCGAGCACCCCGGCCAGGTCCGGCTCCCCGCCTGGGCCGGCAGTTCCCGGGCCGGTGGTGCCCGCGTCGGTGGTGCCCGGCTCCTCGGGGCCCTGGTCCGCGGTGCCCGCGGCCGCCGTCCCGGCCATCCCATAGGCCCGGATGAGCCGGGTCAGCTCGGCGCGCCGCTCCTGCACAGCCGCCAGCCGGGCCGGGTCCGCCTCCACCGACTGCTGGTAGGAGGCGAGCTCGGTGCCCGCGTCGGAGACCAGGTAGGCCGCCTCCGACAGCCGCGCCGCCAGCGCGGCCAGGGCCGGGTCGTGCTCGGCCACCGCCTCCAGCGCCTGCCGCGCCTGTCCCAGCAGCGACACCGCGTCGGCCGCGTCGTAGGAGCCGCTGGCCGGATCGCCGAGCAGTGCCTCGTGTGCCGTGGTCGCGGCGGCGTGCAGCGCGTCCGCGTGGGCCAGCCGGTTCTCCTCCTCCAGCAGCGCGGTGTCCTCGCCAGCCACCGGCTCGGCCTGCTCGATCTCGGTCAGCCCCCGCCGCCGGTCATCGGCCTCTTCCGTCCGCTGCCTGGCCTGGCCGGTGAGCTCCTCCAGCTCGGCCCGGATCTCCCGGTGCCGCTGGTAGGCGCGCTGGTAGCTGACCAGGACGGCGGCCAGCCCGGGACCCGCGAACTGGTCCAGCGCCTGCCGCTGCCGCCCCGGCTTCAGCAGTTGCTGCTGGTCCGCCTGCCCGTGCACGGCGACCAGGTCGTCGGCGAGGTAGGTGAGCAGCGAGACCGGGACCGACCGGCCGCCAGCGTGCGCCCGGGAGCGGCCCTCCGCCGATACCGAACGGGTCAGCAGCAGCGACTCGCCGTCGTCGAGTTCCCCGCCCGCCTCGGTCACCTGCTGCGCGACGTGGCCGCCGGGGTCGACCAGGAGCCGCCCTTCGACCGAGGCCCGGTCCGCGCCGGGCCGCACCCGGGCGGGATCGGCGCGGCCGCCGAACAGCAGCCCGAGCCCGGTGACCACCATCGTCTTGCCGGCCCCGGTCTCCCCGGTCACCACGGTGAACCCGGGCGAGAACTCAAGCACGGCGTCGTCGATCACGCCGAGACCGGTGATGCGGACTTCCTCAAGCATCAGGCCGCGGCTCCTCCTCTCACCGGGCGCATCGTCTCACCGCCGGCCCCGCCAGCCGCTCACCGGCAGCCCGAACTTGGCGACCAGCCGGTCGGTGAAGGATGCCCCGCCAGCCGCTCCGGTGGCCGTACGGCCGGTGCCCAGCGTGGCCAGCCGCACCGGCTGGGCGCCGCGGCGCACCTCGACCCGGGCACCTGGCGGGAGATCGACCCTCCTGCGCCCATCGCACCACATAACCGCCGCGCCCGTCTCGGTTTGGCCCGCCAGCCGCCGGCGCGTCGTGCCGCCGACCCCGAGCACCTCCACGGCCAGCACCGCCAGCGGCGACACCACCATCGGCCCGGCGAACAGCGCGTGCGCGCTGATCGGCACCATCAGCAGGGCCTCAACCTCCGGCCAGACGATGGGCCCGCCGGCCGAGAACGCGTACGCGGTGGACCCGGTGGGGGTGGCGCAGACCACGCCGTCGCAGGCCCACCGCGACAGCGGGCGGCCGTCCACCTCGGTCACCACCTCGACCATCCGTTCCCGGGCGACCTTCTCCACGGTGGCCTCGTTCAGCGCCCAGGTGCTGGCGGTGACGGTGCCGTCCTCCCGGACCACGACGTCGATCGTCATCCGTTCTGCCACCGTGTACCTGCGCTCGAGCAGCCGGTCCACCGCGCCGGCCAGGTCTTCCGGCTCGGTCTCGGCGAGGAACCCGACGTGTCCCAGGTTCACGCCGAGCAGCGGCGCCCCGGCCGGGCGGGCGAGTTCCGCCGCGCGCAGCAGCGTGCCGTCACCGCCCAGCACGATGACCATCTCGGCATCCTGCGCGGCCTCCGGGGCCGCCGGGACCACATCGGCTCCCGCGCAGCGCAGCTCGGCCGCCTCCGGGGCGAGGACCCGCACCGCTACGCCCGCGCCGGTGAGCCGGTCAGCGATCAGCCGGGCGCTGCGCACCGCGCCTGGCCGCCCCGCGTGCGCTACCAGCAGCACCGTCCGCTTGCCGGTCATGCACCCGCTCCCGCCGGCCGCTGCTCCCCGGTCACCTGCCGCACCAGATCCGGATCAAGCGGCGGGCTGCCACGGCGCAGCCACAGGAAGTACTCCACGTTCCCGGCCGGGCCGGGCAGCGGGCTCTCGGCCAGGCCGGCCACGCCCAGCCCGAGCCGGGCCGCGGCGGCGGCCACGCCGGTGACCGCCCCGGCCCGCAGCGCCGGGTCGCGCACCACCCCGCCGGCCCCGACCAGGCCCTTGCCCACCTCGAACTGCGGCTTGACCAGGAGCACGAAGTCGGCGTCCGGCCGGGCGCAGGCGATCAGCGCGGGCAGCACCAGGGTCAGCGAGATGAACGACAGGTCGGCGGTGACCACGTCCGCCGGCGGGCCCGCCTGCTCCGGGGTGAGGGAGCGGACGTTGACCCGGTCCGCTACCGTAACCCGGTCGTCGGTGCGCAGCCGCCAGGCCAGCTGGCCGTAGCCCACGTCGGCCGCGACCACGTGCGCGGCCCCGGCCCGCAGCAGCACGTCGGTGAACCCGCCGGTGGAAGCCCCGGCGTCCAGGCACCGGCGGCCCGCCACGGACAGGCCGCCAGCGGCGAAGGTGGCCAGCGCGCCCGCCAGCTTGTGCCCGCCCCTGGATGCGTAGGCCGGGCCCGCGGCCTGCTCGGCGACCACGATCGGCTCTCCGGCCGCCACCTGGGTGGCCGGTTTCGCTGCGGTCCGGCCGGCGACCGTGACCAGGCCGGCGTTCACCAGGCCCGCCGCCTGTTCACGGGAGCGCGCCAGCCCGCGCCGCACCAGCTCGGCGTCCAGCCTCCGGCGGGTAACCATGTCCGTACCACGGCACCATTCAGCCAGCCGGTTCACCCGCGGCGCCGCTATCGTCGCCGGGCGCACCGCCCGGGCCGGCGGCTTCGGGGGGGTCGTCCGGGGCATTGCCTGGGCCGGGGGATTCGCCCGGGTCGTCCGGGGCCTCGCCCGGGCCAGCGGCATCCAGGTCCCCGAGTGCCTCGGCGAGCCGCTGGTGCACCTGCTCAAACACCGCCGGATGCTCCGCGACCGGCAACCCTGCCAGGTCATCGAGCCTGCTGAGCGCTCCGTCCACCCGGGGGTCGCCGGTAGCCCGCTGCGCGGCCGGGACGTCCTCGCGCTGCTCCACCCTCGCCCTCCTTCTGCCTGCCTGGCGTACGCCCTGCAGGAAACGCTACCGTCAGGCGGCGACAGGCCGGCCCGCTCCGCGCCGGCCGGGCCCGGCCCGCGTCTCCCGGCTCTTTCTGAACGCTTAAAATTGGGCAGTCCTGACCTGGGAGGCAGGTGAAAAGTGGCAACCGTGGAAGAGTGCCGCCAGGCACGCGAGGACCTGGTGGGCAGGATCTCCCAGCTGGACCCGGCCGACCGGGCCGCCCACCTGGTGGACCGCGACCTCAGCTGCGAGGTC
>JAIRTY010000347.1 GCA_031254715.1 Nocardiopsaceae bacterium
TGCTCGTAGATGTCCCGGGGCGACCCGAGCTGCTCCACCGCCCCCTGGTCCATGACCGCGATCCGGTCGCTCATGGTCAGCGCCTCCCCCTGGTCGTGGGTCACGTACACGAACGTGATCCCGACCTCACGCTGGATCCGCTTCAGCTCTACCTGCATCGCCTGCCGCAGCTTCAGGTCCAGCGCCCCGAGCGGCTCATCAAGCAGCAGCGCCCGCGGCCGGTTCACCAGCGCCCGTGCCAGCGCCACCCGCTGCTGCTGCCCGCCAGACAGCTCCCGCGGCCGGCGCTTGCCCCGCCCGCCAAGGTCCACGATCTCCAGCATTTCCCCGACCCGGCGGGTGATCTCGTCCTTCGCCGTCCCCTTGCGCCGCAGCCCGAACGCCACGTTCTCAAACACGTTCATGTGCGGGAACAGGGCATACGACTGGAACACCATGTTGACGTCCCGCCGGTTCGGCGATACCCCGGTCACGTCCTTGCCGTGCAGCCGGATCGATCCCGCGGTAGGCTCCTCGAACCCCGCCACCATCCGCATCGTCGTGGTCTTACCG
The DNA here is from genome assembly GCA_031254715.1 of Nocardiopsaceae bacterium. Lineage (GTDB taxonomy): Bacteria > Actinomycetota > Actinomycetes > Streptosporangiales > Streptosporangiaceae > JAIRTY01. Next base: position 553 of record JAIRTY010000347.1, read on the forward strand.
CACCCCGACGGCCCCAGCAGCGAGAAGAACTCCCCCTCGGCGATCGCCAGGTCGATCCCGGCCACCGCCGTGATCACCTCACCCCGGGCATGAAACTCCTTCACCACCGCCGCCAGCTCGATCGCAGGCAGCCCTGCGGCCGTCCCGGCCGCCTTCTCCCCGGCCGGCGCGGTATCCGCGGCAGCAAAAGCGGCCGCGGCTGCGGTCCCGGCGGCTGCGGTTCCCGTGGTGGCGGGCGCGTGTTCGTTGGTCATCTGCTGTGGCTATCCCTCTCCCCGGCGCGCTCTCGCGGCACCGCTGACGGCCGGGGGCCGCCATGTCGCCCCTGGTCAGCGACTGCCAGCCCCCCAGTGTCACTGAATGTCCCGATCCTGGCAGACGAGCAGTAGGAAATCAACTGAATCAGTAGCATCACATGCTAGTGACGACTAATTCGGTTACGAACCCCTGAAACAAGGACGGTCTCGCGGCGCTGCTGGGCCGTCCGGTCAGCCGCCCTGACAGCTCATCACATCCGTGACCCCGGTGTGGTCCCCGGATCCGCAGGCCGAGAGGTCCTTCCCCGCACCGGAGCGCTTGCAGCCACCGTGCGGCAGCGCCGTCCGCGGCGGGGACGTGCTGGCCGGCCACGCATGCTGAGCCGCTGCATCTTAGGACCTTGGCAGCGAATTTCTGGCGCGACGATCGAATCCGTAGCAGGTGAGAATGATTTCAACGAAATCAGTTGACAAGTAGCCAAGTCGTGACACGATTGCCTTGCTGAAGGAGGCAACCGCATGGCTCATACGCCAGGGAGTGCCGTGATCCCGGGCGGACCGAGCCCAGACGGGAGCCGGCGCAGCCGGGCCGACCGCAACGGCGGCCGCCGGTCCCCGCGCATCACCCTCGACGACACCTCCAAGCGGATCATTGAGCAGCTGCAGCAGGACGGCAGGCGCTCCTACGCCGCGATCGGCAAGGCGGTAGGACTGTCCGAGGCCGCGGTCAGGCAGCGGGTCCAGCGCCTGATCGATGCCGGGGTGATGCAGATCGTCGCGGTGACCGACCCGCTGATGCTGGGCTTCCGCCGTCAGACCATGATCGGCATCAAGTGCGAGGGAAACCTCGGGCAGGTCGCTGACCACCTGGCCGAGCTGGACGAGATCGACTACGTGGTGATCACATCCGGTTCGTTCGACCTGCTGGCGGAGGTCGTGTGCGAGGACGACGACCAGCTGCTGGAGATCCTCAGCCGGGTCCGCCAGGTGCCGAGCGTGACCAGTACCGAGACGTTCGTCTACCTGAAGCTCCGTAAGCAGACCTACAGCTGGGGGACCAGATGAGCAATCCGGACGGCAGCCGCGCGGATTCCCTGCACCAGGCAGCGCGCCGCAACCTGTGGCTGCATTTCACCCGGATGTCGTCCTATGCCGACGCCGATATGCCGGTGATCGTCCGCGGTTCCGGTCAGTACGTGTTCGACGACCGCGGCAAGCGCTACCTGGACGGGCTCTCGGGCCTGTTCGTGACCCAGATCGGGCACGGCAGGACCGAGGTCGCCGAGGCGGGTGCGCGGCAGGCGTCCGAGCTGGCCTACTTCCCGCTGTGGTCCTACGCCCACCCGCGCGCGATCGAGCTGGCGGAGCGGCTGGCCGGGCTGTCCCCCGGTGACCTCAACCGGGTGTTCTTCACCACCAGCGGCTCGGAGGCGGTGGAGTCGGCCTGGAAGCTGGCGAAGCAGTACTTCCGCACCATCGGCCAGCCCGGCAGGTACAAGGTGCTCAGCCGCGAGATCGCCTATCACGGCACCTCGATGGGCGCGCTCGCGATCACCGGCCTGCCCTCGATCAAGGAACCGTTCGAGCCGCTGCCGCCCGGCGGCGTGCGGGTGCCGAACACCAATTTCTACCGGGCGCCGGAATTCGTGGCCGGCGACCTGGACGCCTTCGGGCGCTGGGCCGCCGACGAGATCGAGCGGGCGATCGTCCGCGAGGGGCCGGAGTCGGTCGCCGCCGTGTTCCTGGAGCCGGTGCAGAACTCGGGCGGTTGCTTCCCGCCGCCGCCCGGCTACTTCGACCGGGTCCGCGAGATCTGCGACCGGTATGGCGTGCTGCTGGTATCGGACGAGGTCATCTGCGCGTTCGGCCGCCTCGGGCACTACTTCGGCTCCGAGCGCTACCGCTACCAGCCGGACATCATCACCTTCGCCAAGGGCATCACCTCCGGGTATTCCCCGCTCGGGGGCATGCTCGTGAGCGACCGGCTGATGGAGCCGTTCGCCGGCGGGCCCGCCACGTTCCTGCACGGGGTCACCTTCGCCGGCCACCCGGTCTCGGCCGCGGTTGCCCTGGCCAACCTGGACGTGTTCGAGAAGGAAGACCTGCTCGGCAACGTGCGCGCGAACGAGGCCGCGTTCAGCGCCACCCTGTCCAAGCTGTCCGACCTGCCCATCGTCGGCGACGTGCGCGGGGCGGGGTACTTCTACGGGATCGAGCTCGTCAAGGACAAGGCCAGCCGCGAGACCTTTAATGACGAGGAATCCGAACGGCTGCTGCGCGGGTACCTGTCGCCGGCCCTCTTCGAGGCCGGCCTGGTGTGCCGCACAGACGACCGGGGGGACCCGGTCATCCAGCTGGCGCCCCCGCTCACCTGCACCCAGCAGCACTTCGACGAGATGGAGCAGATCCTCCGCGGGGTCCTCACCAGCGCCTGGTCCCGGATCTGAGGCCCGCCCCGCCGCCGGATCCCTGTCCGGACGGGAAGAGCTTGGTTGCCTTACTCCATGTAATTGAGTGACTCTGCTGCGCTATCAGTGCAGGCGCGCTTGCATGGACCGGCTGGGGTTTCTTGCCGAGCCGGAAGGACCGCGATGCGCCAGGAGTCGCTCATCCCGGGCCGTGGCAACCGGATCTGGCTGCTGTCCGCCGCCGCGACCATCGCCGCCGTGACCGGGACCGCGGTCAGCCTGGGACTGCTCGCTCCGCCGCGCTGCGCGCGCGGTGCCCCGGCGGCCAGCGCCGTCAGCAGCCCGTCGGGAGGCAGTGCCCGCACGCCCCGGGTCATTTCCGGCCACGCGAACTTCTACGACCCTGGCACGGTCGCGGGCAGCTGCTCGCTCGGGCCGTTCCGGCCCGGCGGCCGGTACGCCGCCCTGCCCCGGGGCCAGTACGCAGGCGGCGCCGCGTGCGGCACCTACCTGGAGGTCCGCGGCCCGTCCGGCACCACCCGGGTGGAGGCGGTTGACCTGTGCCCGGCCTGCTCAGCCACCACGCTCAACCTGAGCCGGGCCGCGTTCCTGCGGATCGGGGATCCGTCGTCGGGCATGATCGACGTGAGCTATCACCGGGTCGCCAACCCGGTCCTGCCCGGCCCGCTGCTGCTGCGGGTCGCGGACGTGGGAACTCCCGGCATGCTGGTGGTGCAGGTCAGGAACACCGGGAACGGGCTGGCCGCGGTGTCGGTGGGCGTGCCCCCGGCCGGCCCCGCCGGCGGTGACGCCAGCGGCGGCGGTGCCCGGGTCATCGCGTGGCACCGGATGACGCTCAACCGCAACGACTACTGGCTGGCCCGCCGGATCTATCACCACGGGCCGTTCGCGCTCCGCATCACCGACATCCAGGGCCACCAGGTCGTGCTGCCGCAGGTGCGGCTGCTCCCGGGCACCGTGGTACGCACGGCCACCTGGCTGTACCGGGGCACCCGCCGGGCCGGCTCCCGCCCGGCTCCGGCTACCTCCGCAGCGTCAGCCGCTGGCTGCTGATCCCGGTCAGGCACGCCGCCAGCCCGAGCACGCCGACATCGCGGAGCGTGAGATCGGACAGGCCCGCGGTCACGGTCAGCGAGATGACGATCTCCAGCATGAGCACGGCCGCGATCAGCGCCGCGATCCTGGTCGCGATCCCGGCGAGGAGCGCGACCGCCAGCATCAGCAGCGCCCAGCCGTGGATCAGCACCAGCACCGCGGCCGCCCCGGAACTGGCCGGTGCGACCTGGACGTACCCGGTCCACAGCCCGGGATGCACCAGCTCGTGATACCCGAACCAGCCCAGCACCAGGGCCAGCAGCACCCGCCCGGCGACCGGCGCCCACTCCGCCGCCGCCGCTCCGGCGCGGGCCGGCAGCGCGGCAATCGGCGATCCGGCGTCCCTGGCCTTCCCGGTTGCCGCCTGCCGACCGCTCACCGCCTGGCTCACTGGACGATCCTCCCCTGCCGGCTGGTCACGACCAGGCCGTCGTCACCCAGGCTGTAGTCCGAGTTGCCCGAGTCGTCCCCGAGCGACGCCTCCACCACGTACACCCGCGCCCCGCCGGGGTAGACCCGGGGGCTGCCTGGCGCCTGCCCGGCGACCCCGGCGGTGACCGACAGGCCCGAGGCCACCTTGCGGACCCGCACCGACAGGCCGATCAGCGCCTGCTTGGCGGCGGCGGTCATCGGGCCGGGCCAGACCCGGAACGAGACGCGCGCGTACGGCTCCGAGCTCAGCAGCGGCCCCGAGGTGCCTGACGGGGCCGGCGACGCTGACGGGGCCCGCGACGCCGACCGCCGGGCAGGCGCCGGTGCCCGGGTCGTGGCCTTGGGGGCCGGACTGCTGCTGGCCACTGAGCTGCCGGCCAGCGCCGGGGCTGCGGCCGGGCGCCAGCCGGACCAGCCGTGCACGGCCAGCACCACCCCCGCGATCCCCGCCGCCGTCAGCAGCGCGAGGCCCCACTTGCCCACCGGATCTCCGCCTAGCCGCATGTCACCTCACTGAGCCTGCTGGCTGCCCGCGACCCTAGCCGACGCTCCTCTGAGCATCCTCTGAATTCCGCGCCGCGCTGCCGACGGGGCAGGCGGCGGCTAGTTACCCGGCCCGGCAGCGAGGGAAGGGTGGAAAGCATGACAGCCCCAGCCGACATTGTCCTGGTGACCGGCGCCACCGGCAACACCGGACGGGCCGTGGTGGACGCCCTGGTCCGGCGGGATGTGCCGGTGCGGGCCATGGTGCGCGCGGAAGCCGGCCGGAGCAAGCTGCCCGACGGCGTCCAGCCGGTCATCGCCGACTTCGACGACCCGGCAGCCATCGCGGCGGCACTGGCCGGGGCCGGGCGCAGCTACCTGGTGACGCCGTCCTCCGAGCGCGCCGAGGAGCAGCAGCGGCGGTTCGCTGACCTTGCCGCCGAGGCCGGCATCCGCCACCTGGTCGTGCTGTCGCAGCTCGGCGCCGACGAGCACTCGCCGGTCAGGTTCCTTCGCTACCACGGCGCGGTGGAACGCTACGTCCGCGACCTCGGCATCCCCTACACGTTCCTGCGGCCGAACCTGTACTTCCAGGGGCTGCTGGCTTTCGCGCGGCCGATCGCCACCGAGGGCAGGTTCTACGCCCCGATCGGCGATGCCCGGGTCAGCGCGGTGGACGTGCGGGACCTCGGGGAAGCGGCCGCGGTCACGCTCACCGAGCCCGGCCACGAGGCCGCCACCTACACCCTGACCGGCCCGGCGGCGATCACCCACGCCCAGATCGCCGAGGCACTGACCGCCGCGCTCGGCCGGCCCGTGACTTTCGCGGACGTACCGGCCCAGGCCTTCGCCGACAGCCTGCGCGGAGTCCTGCCGCCCTGGCAGGCGGACGGGCTGGTGGAGGACTACGCGCACTACCGGCGCGGGGAGGCCGCGGAGGTGTCGGCCGCGATCACCGAGATCACCGGCACGCGCCCGGGGGACGTGGCGCAGTTCGCTCGCGACTACGCCCCGGCCTTCGGCGGGTAACAGCATCACCCGGACCACGGGCCACATTGGCCAACTTCTTTTCATACCAAAGAACCATAAGATTCGTTTTTCGCCCAGTAGCTACCTGACCGGATTCGGGAACAGTTTTGGGTCTGGCGCGAAGCGGGAATCATGCGCGTATGCCGACGGACAGGTCAGCACACCGGGTCGCCTCGTTCGCGCTGGGGACCGCTGCGATCTTCGACCTGACCGGTGCGGTCATCTACCGCGTGCTGCGCGCCAGCATGCCAGCGCCGCCGCCGGCCAGCCCCGGATCCGGGCCCGTGGTGCAGTCAGCCAGGCTGCTCGCCGAAGCGCACCGCGAGGCGATACTCCGCGCCCACGGCCGCAGCGACGCCCACGTCCGCAGCGACGGATAGCTACCGGCCGGATAAGCCTGTGACTGACGACGACCGTGCCCTCGGCCCGGACGGCCACGCCGCCCGGGTGCCGCCGTCCACCGCGGCCGGCTGGGAACCGCCCGCCGCCCCGCGCGGCCAGGCCAACCCGCCTGCGGACCTCGATCACGTCGCCGGCCTGGTGTACGAGCGGCTGGCCGAGCGGATCGACCAGCGCCTCGAGTCCTCGGGGGAACTCCCGTCGGTGGAGGAAGCGGTCGCGCTCAGGGAGCGGGCACCGGAGCTGTACGACCTGTGGCTCCGGATCGCCCAGGACCGCGCCGCCACCGGCAACTACGTGCAGCGGGCACCGTACGAGGTGCCGGAACGGCTCGCGAGCAGCGGGCGGCCCCGGGCGGTCAGCTCGCTGGTGGTGGTGCTGGCCTTCTGCGGCTACCTGGCGTGGCTGGGCGGCCCCGGTCCCTACATCGCCGGGCTGATCGCGGTCCTCGACCTCATCGTGATGCTCGGGCTGTTCTTCGGCCTCCGGCCCGAGCACCTGTCCGGCACCCGCCGGCCGCGCGGCCGGCGGCTCTTAGCTCAGACTGGCGGGTAACGGCGCTGCTCGTCGTAGATGGCGGACGAGGCGCTCCGGTGATGGCGCGTGGCCAGGAACGCCAGCGAGATGACCAGGCCGATCGCGCCGCCGATCATGAGAATGTCGCCGATGAGCGGCAGGTTGATGTTCTGCGGCTGCCAGGTCACGGCGTACCGGAGCACGGCCCCGGCGATGATGAGAGCGAGACTGCCGCCGACTGTCATGGATACAGCATCCTTCCGATGGACTGTCAGGTCGTGGTCCGCTCCGACTCCGGCAGGTTACCTGATCCGCCCGGTGATACGTCCCGAGGTCACCCGGTTGCTGGGAGTCGCTACAGCTTGTAGCCAAGCTCCCTGAGCACGCTGCGGCGCTCCGCCGCGTCGGCGTCGGTCTCGACCCCGGCCGGCGGCATGCCGTCGATCACCCCGGCCACCCCGCGGCCCCGGTCGGTGACCGCGACCAGCACGTCCACCTGGTTGGCGGTGGCGCAGTAGATCGTGCAGACCTCGGGCACCGACCGGACCGGGTTCAGCACGTTGACCGGGAACCCGTCCCGCAGCATGATCACAAAGCTGTGCCCGGCGCCGATCGCGGCGGCGTTGGTCACGGCCAGCTTGACCAGCTCGGGATCGTTGCCGGACCGGCGCACCAGCCGGGCGGCGGACGCCTCGCAGAACGCGACCCCGAACCGCAGGTGCGGGCTCACCCCCGCCAGTGCCTCATGCAGGTCGTCGACGGTCTTGATGAAGTGGGCCTGCCCGATGATCACGTTCATCCCTGGGGGCTTGTCCACCGCGACCACATCGATTGACAGGGCAGCCTCGGTCATGCCTGGCCTCCTCTCCGCGTCCGTGTCCCGGGATCGTCCGGCCACGGACCACGCCCGTTCATCATCAAAATCCCCCGAATCGGGCCCGGTTACCTGCAGCAGGGCGTAAGCACACCGCCGGCGGCCCGCGTATTACGTGATCGTGATGGATCAGGAGGGCGGCGGCCCGGCCGATCCCCCGCGATCATGGGGCACCACTCCCCTATCTCGGGAAACTTGGCGGGATATGACCCGTCAGCCGGTGATTTGATGACTGGCCGCCCGCTACCGTGGCCGGGGTAATGATCACTGACGTGGTGAGGACGGCCACGCTCCGCGCCGGAACCGAATGGCGGCCGACGGCGGGGCGGGTACGCGCTACGCTCGGGCGGCACCGCCTTTTCTGCGCCGTGACGGTGCTCGCGATCGTGCCCCGTGTGTTCGCGATGATCGGCTTCCAGCCTGCGCTGCTGTTCCGGCTGGATACCTTCGACTACCTGTGGGGCGCGGTCAGGGTCGCGCCGAACCCGATCAACCCGAGCGGGTACAGCCTCTTCCTCTGGCTGCTGCGGCCCTTTCACTCGCTCGCCCTCATCGCCGGCCTGCAGCACGTCATGGGCCTGGCGATCGCCGCCATGGTGTACCTGGTCCTGTACCGCCGGGGGGTGGCCGCCTGGCTGGCAACCCTCGCCGCGGTCCCGGTCCTGTTCGAACCGGGGCAGCTCGTGCTCGAGCACCTGATCATGTCGGACCTGCTCGCTTTCTTCCTGATGATGGCTTCGCTGACGTTGCTGCTGCTGCGCCGGATGCCGACGGCGGCGCGGTCGGCAGCGGCCGGTGCGCTCATGGGCGCCGCCGCGCTGGTCCGGCCGACCGTACTGCTGCTGATCATCCTGCTGCCGCTCTACCTGCTGGCGGTGCGCGGCGGCTGGCGCCGGGCCGGGGCCGCACTGCTCGCCGGGGTGATCCCGGTCGCCGGGTACGGCCTGTGGTTCGCCACGGTCTACGGCCAGTTCGGCCTGACGAACAGCGATGGCCTGTTCCTCTGGTCCCGCACCATGTCGTTCGCTCACTGCTCGGTCATCCGGCCGCCCGCTCACCTGCGGCCGCTGTGCCCGGAGGCCCAGCCGGGCGGCCTGGGACGGCTGCCGGTGGCCAAGCGCCCGGTGCCGCGGACCTACCTGTGGCAGCACGACGCGTGGATGTGGCGCGACAGCCCGCCAGCCTTCGCGCCCGACGCGTCCGCGTTCACCCCTGCCAACAACCAGCGTGCCCGCGATTTCGCCGTCCGGGCGATCAAGGCGCAGCCGCTCGGGTATCTCGGCGTCGTCGCAAGGGGCACGTACGGGTCGTTCACCAGTCACTACCTGCTGCGGTTCCCGCGGCAATCCACCGTCCTCGGCATCAGCGGGCGCTTCTACAGCTATGCCCTCGGCTCGGTGGTCGCCTACACGGGCACCGGCCAGGGCCTGGCGCACTACCTGGGCTGGCAGTATGCGACCCGGGCGCACCAGCCGTTCGCGTACCTCCTGCGCGAGTATCAGGCGGTCTTCCACCTGCCCGGGGTCGTGGTCGCCGTCATCCTGCTGCTCGGGCTGGCCGGGATCATCATCCCGCGGCGGCGCACCGCTGCCGCCGTCCTGATGTGGCTGTCAGCGGTGATCACCATCGTGCTGCCGGTGGCCGTGCACGAATACGATCCCCGGTACCTCAGTCCCGCCATCCCGCTCGGCTGCATGGCCGCGGCGCTCGCCTTCCGGGACCGGCGGCGGGACAGCCTGCGCGCCCCGGTCACCGTGGAGCCCGTGACCTGACGGTCCCGTCCTCGCCTGCCGCCCGGCCAAACGGGTCACGCGGACACGGCGAGCACCAGCAGCACGCCGGCGGCGGCGGCTTCGATCACGGCGCCGAAGACGTCGCCGGTGAGGCCGCCAAGCCGCCGCCGGGCGACGGCGCGCAGGACCGCGGCCACCGTCAG
>JAIRTY010000463.1 GCA_031254715.1 Nocardiopsaceae bacterium
GGGGAGCAGCGGCCGCGGTGATCGCCGTCGGCGTCGCCATCTACCTGTGGCGCCGTCGCCGGTAGCCGGGCGCCGTTCCCGGGGTGACGGCAGCAGGCGCGCCGGGCGGCTGCGCCGGGCGGGCCGTGCCGGTGTCACTCGGCGCCGGCGTCGGCTTCCGCGGTGAGCTGAGAGTACTCGTCGGCGGTCAGCAGCCCCTCGGGCTCCGAGCCGTCGTTGTCCAGCCGCACCTTCATCAGCCAGCCGGCCCCGTACGGGTCAGAGTTGACGAGCGCGGGATCATCCTCGATCTCGCCGTTGACCTCGGCTACCTCCCCGTCCACCGGGGAGTAGATGTCGCTGACCGACTTGGTCGACTCGACCTCGCCGCACGCCTCGCCCGCTGTCACCCGGGTGCCCGCCGCTGGTACGGACACGTAGACGACGTCACCGAGCGCGTTCTGCGCGTAGTCCGTGATGCCGACCGACGCGGTGAGGCCGTCGATCGACACCCACTCGTGCTCGGCCGTGTACCGAAACTCCTCCGGAACCGTCATCGTGCTCTCTCCTGTGGAAGGTGTGCGTGCGGACCGGGCATGTCAGCTGGCCCGATGGTAAAAGGGCAGTTCGACGAGGCGGGCCGGCTCGGCCCGGCCCCGGATGTCCACGGCCAGCCGGGTCTCGGCGGCGCCGGCGGCCAGCTTCGCGGCCTCCGGCTCCAGGTATGCCATGGCGATCGGCATGCGGAGGGTCGGTGATGGCGCGCCGCTGGTCACGGTTCCGCAGCGGCTGCCGTCCCAGAGGACCGGGTAGCCATGCCGGGGGACCCGGCGGGTGTCCATGGCCAGCCCGGCCAGGACGTTGACCGGGCCCGTCTCGGCGCGGCTGGCCAGTGCCGCCCGGCCCACGAAGCCGCCCGGCTTGCCGAGCTTCACCACCCGGCCCAGTCCGGCCTCGAACGGGGTCACGTCGCGGCTCAGCTCGTTCCCGTACAACGGCATGCCCGCTTCCAGCCGGAGCGTGTCCCGGGCCGCCAGCCCGGCCGGGATCAGCCCATCGCCCTGGCCGGCGCCGGACAGCGCCGTCCATACGTGCTCGGCGTCACCGGGGCTGGTGAAGATCTCGAACCCGTCCTCGCCGGTGTACCCGGTACGGGCGAGCAGCACGTCCCGGCCGGCGACCGCGGCCCTGGCGCTGGCGTAGTAGCGCAGGTCGTCCAGGCCGGCGGTGGTCAGCCCGGCCAGGATCCGGGCGGCGTGCGGGCCCTGGATAGCGATGAGGGCGTAATCGGCGGTGCGGTCGGTGACCCGGGCATCGGATCCGGCTGCCCGCTCGGACAGCGCCGCGGCCACCACGCCGGTGTTCGCGGCGTTCGCGACCACCAGGAACTCCTCGCCCGCCAGCCGGTACACGATCAGGTCGTCCAGGATGCCGCCGTCCTCCGCGCAGATCATCGTGTACCTGGCACGTCCCGGCTGCAGCCCCGATGGCTGCCCGGTCAGCGCATAGTCCAGCGCGTCCGCCGCGCCCGGGCCGGTCACGATGATCTCGCCCATGTGGGACAGGTCGAACAGGCCCGCGGCCGTCCGGACCGCCTGATGCTCGGCGGTCTCGCTGCGATACCGCAGCGGCATCAGCCAGCCAGCGAACCCGGTCATCACCGCGCCCAGGCTCTCGTGCACCGCCTGCAGCGGCGTAGGCCGCGGGCCCGCCGGGCCGGTGGCATCGGGCACGGTCATCGCGAGTACTCCAGGTGTGAGTGGCACGTCACCGGCCGGGCTGGTGTCCTGCCGCCCGGCGGCATCCGGTTGATTGACGGCTCTGCGGCTGATCCACGGCTGTGCCGTGAGCGGCTGTTAGCCTACCGGCCGGCCTGGTGCCGGGTCAGCGGCGCCGCCGGCCTGAACCACGGCGCTTCGCCCGGCGGGATCACGGCTACGGCAACTAGGCTCACTGACAGGGCCACGGGCGGGCCGCCCGTGGTGACGGCGCGGAGCGAAGGAGCGCAGGTGCAACTGCTCACCGACGATGAGATCACCGCGGCGCTGGGGAGCCTGCCGGACTGGGAACGGGCGGGCGACAGCATCACCCGCACCGCGGAGCTGGCGGACTTCCGCGCGGCCATGCTGTACGTGAACGCGGTCGCGTACCTGGCCGAGCAGGCAGGGCATCACCCCGACATCCTCATCCAGTGGAACAAGGTGACGCTGACGCTATCGACGCACTCGGCTGGCGGGCTGACCGCGGCGGATATCGCCCTGGCGGGCCAGATCAACTCGCTCCCGTAGCGACCGGGGCCGCGGCCCGGCCCGGCGTTCCGCCTGACCCGGCGTTCCGCCTGACCCGGCGTTCCGCCTGACCCGGCGTTCTGCCTGGCCTGGCGTTCTGCCTGGCCTGGCGTTCTGCCTGAGCCGGCGTTCCGCCTGGGCCGGCGCACTACCCGCCCCCCGGGGGCTGTCCTTACGTCCCGCAGCGGCGCCGCCCCCGAACCCGGTGACGTGTGTCACCCTCGTAGACGCACGCCCGGGCGGCGCCGCCCGCAGGACGAAGGACCCCGGCCCACCGCGTCTCTCGCCCGCCTGCGCGCGGGACCGGCTGCCACGGTCGTGCCGCAGCGCCAGCCGGTCCCGGGCGAGAGCCCCCACCGCGATGTACGGTTTCCCGTTGGCCGGGGGTCTCTAGTTATACACGTTGCGACTGTGCGCCTACGGCTCGTTACCAGATTGAGGCCAGCGAATCGCGGCCAGCGGCCTTGCCCCCGTGTCCTCCGCCCGCCCGTGCCACCTCGGGCACCCGGTTTTCATGATCGTGATAGATAGGTCGGCGCGCCACCCACCCAATTCCACGCGATCATGGATGGATCACCGCGGCGCTCCCAGCCCTGGCGCCGAGCCCGCGCATCGGCCCAGGTGCGCGGGGTGTGCTCGCTGCGCGGGCTGGGCTGGCTGCATGGGCTGGGCTGGCTGCGCGGGCTGGGCTGGCTGCGTGCAGGCGGGGCAGCCCGCTCCCTGCCCCGCGCCGAGCCCGCGCACCGCCCCGGATCAGGTAGTGAACTCGCAGGGGAGGTGCTTGATGCCGTTAATGAAGCTGGACAGCAGCCGGTCCGGCGGGCCTGCCGCCCGGATGCCGGGCACGCGGGTGAGCAGTTCCCGCAGCATCACGGTGATCTCCCGCCGGGCAAGGTGCGCGCCTAGGCAGAAGTGCGGCCCGGGAGCCCCGAACCCGACGTGCGGGTTGGGGGAGCGGGTGATGTCGAACCCTTCCGGGTGAGTGAACACGGTCTCGTCCCGGTTCGCCGACCAGTAGAACAGCACCGCCTTGTCGCCCTCGTGGTAGTCGTGCCCGTTCATGCTGTGGTCGCGGGTAACCGTCCGGCGCATGAAGATCACCGGCGAGGCGATCCGCACGATCTCCTCCACCGCGCCGCCGATCCGGGCCTCGAAGTCGCTGCACAGCAGTTCCCGCTGCTCCGGATAGTCGGTGAGGAGCGCCAGCGAGTGTGAGATCGCGTTCCTGGTGGTCTCGTTCCCCGCCACGACCAGCAGGATGAAGAACGAGGCCAGCTCCGCCGTGGTCAGCTGCTCACCGTCGATGTTCGCCGTCGCCAGCGCCGACACCAGGTCGTCGCCAGGGTGCTCGGCTCGCTCCGCGGCCAGCCCGGTCACCAGGTCGCCAAGCTCCTGCCCGGCCCCCAGGACCTGGCCCACCGCCTCCCCGAGGTCCTCGCTCACGAAGTCGGGGTCGAAGCCGGACAGGATCGTATTGGTGTTGCGCAGCACCATGTCGTAGCTGCTGTCAGGCACGCCCATCATCCGGCAGATGATGGTCAGCGGCAGCCGCGCTGCCACCTGCTCGACGAAGTCGCACGGCCCGGTCGCGAGCAGGTCGGTCACGATCTGCCCGGCCACCCGCTGCACGTCGTCCTCGAACTTCTTGATCATCCGGGGCGTGAAGGCGCGGGAGACGATCCGCCGCAGCCTGGCGTGCCGGGGGTCGTCGATGTTGATCATCGACCCGAAGTACTCGTTGAACTCCACCGGCAGGTCGGCGATCTGGGTCGCGCCCCGGCCGGAGCTGAACACCTCCGGATTCCTGCTCGCCTCCACCACGTCGGCGTGCCGGACCAGGGCGTAATAGCCGGGGCCGGGCTCAGGGAAAGGAGTCTCGGGCTCCCTGAAAAAGGCCGGCTCGGCACGTGACCGCAGGGTCGCGAACGCGGCCTGGCGCTGGGCCGGCGGCCTGCCCCAGAACTCGACATCGGACAGGTCGATGCCGGCGGCAGCGCTCGGGTGATTGGTTGCCGTCACGAGAGGGACCCCCTGGGCACTGGAGAGACCGTTCCGCTCCGTTCCATGCTCGCAGAGCGGGATGGCACGCGGAAGGCCGCCGGTCGCTCCCTGGCGCGCGCCCGCGTGGCGGCGGCATGCTGGGGCCATGACCTACGATCCCTGCGACGTCGCGTTTCACGTCAGCCACCTGCGCCGGGATGGGGAGCTGCTGACCGCCGCCGCCGGCCGGGCCGGAATGGACGCGGACGTGCCCCGCTGCCCGGGGTGGCAGGTGCGGGACCTGCTCACGCATCTCGGGTTCGTGCACCGGTGGGCCACCGGTATCGTCCGCGACCGGCTGTCCCGCCCCGTCGGCGGCGGGGAGACGGAGCAGGAGATGCTGCGGAACGGGCCGCCTGACAGGCAACTGCCCGGCTGGTTCGCTGATGGTCATGCGTCGCTGGTCAGGACCCTGGCCGCAGCCGATCCCGGACTGACCTGCTGGGCGTTCCTGGAGGCGCCGTCGCCACTGGCGTTCTGGGCACGGCGGCAGGCGCATGAGACCGCGATCCACCGGGCAGATGCCCAGCACGCCGCGCGGAAGGCGATCGCGGGGGAGGCGGCCGCCGGTGACGGGGTCGCCGGGGAGACGGCTGCCGGGGACGGGGCGGGGACGGAGCCGTCGTTAGAACCGCGGTTCGCCGCGGACGGGATCGACGAGCTGATCATGGGGTTCACCAGCCGCAACATCCGGCGCGGCCGGTGGCACGGGCCCGCCGCGACGCTGACCATCTGCGCGGACGACGGCCCTGCTTGCCGGGCTGGCTGGCTGGTGATGGGCGGGCCGGACGGGG
>JAIRTY010000509.1 GCA_031254715.1 Nocardiopsaceae bacterium
CGGGACCGTCAGCCGGCCGCGGGCGGTCAGCGGGCTGGGCCTGGCCTCCGGCGGGCCCGCTGCCGGGGGCGGCGGGCGGGGCAGCCTGCTGCCCGGGCCGGGCGGCGGCATCTCGCGCGGCGGCGCGGGCGGCGAGATCGCGCGGCGTCGGGCTCGGGCCGCGGCGCGGCTTGCCAGCGGGTCCGGGTCGCGGGCCCGCGCTGGTGGTCGGGTCGGTCATCGGGGTTTCCTCACGGACGCAGGGCGGACAGCCGGCAACAAAAAACCCCCCGAGCCCGAAGGCAACCGAGGGGAGCGCGCGGGTGACCTGCTGGTCAGTATCCCGCGCGCCTGCCAAGTACGATAATCAGGCCGGAAGGCACGGATACAACTCTGGCCCATGACGGCTCCAGCGTCAACCTGGGAGCAGTTTTGTCTCAGTATCCGAGACATTGACTGCGGCCTCCGCTTCGGCTGACATGCCCGGAGCAGGTGGCTCACCGGAGCCGGGGCAATCCGGGGAGCCGCCGACCGGGCTTGCTGTCCCGCGGCTTGCCGCCCCGTGCGAGCTTTCCGCGCCGGGCAAGCTGGCGGGGACCGGTGTGCCGTTTCCGGCCCGGTCCGCAGGCGGGGGACCATCCCCCGCGGAGACGGCGGGCGCGTCCGGGCCGGCCCGGACGGCCGCCATCAGGTCGGCCGCTGCCATCGCCGGCGCGATGGCGCTGCCCTGAGCCAGCAGGCATCGCATCGCGCGCAGCCACCCCAGGTGCGCCGGCTGGTCGACCCCGGCTGCGATGACGCCGATGCCCCGCTCCCGGCCGACCCGCACGATCGCCTCGACCAGCTTGGCCAGCGCCGGGTCGCCGCCGAGCCCGGCCACCAGTGAAGGCGCGATCTTCACCGCGTCGATCGGCTGGCGCCGCAGGCAGGACAGGGACGCGTAATCGGTGCCGAACCCGGCGATGGCGATCCGGGCGCCTGCCCGGCGCGCGTCCGCCAGGCCCGGTGGCACCTCGCCGCCCCCGATCAGGTCCCGCTCAGCCACCTCCAGGGTGAGCGAGCCCGCCGGCAGCCCGCTGCCGGCGAGCGCCTCGGCCACCGATTCTGCGAACCTCGGCGCGACCGCCTGCGCGCCGGGCACCGGCACGCAGGCCGCCACCGCCAGCCCGGCCCGGTGCCATTCGCCCGCCTGCGCGCAGGCCTCCCGCAGCACCACCTCGCCCAGCGGCACGCTCAGGCCAGACGCCTCGGCGAGGCTGAGCAGCTCAGGGGTGGGCACCTCCTGACCAGCGCGGTGCCACCGGACCAGCACGTCGGCGCGGACGATCCGCCCCGCGCCGACGTCCATGACCGGCTGGAACGCCAGCGACAGCACGCCCGGACCGGTGGGCTGCGGCACCTGCTCCTCGTCGGCGGCGCCGGCCAGAGCTGCGGGCGGGAGCTGCTCGCCGGTCCCGGCCGCGGCCGCCGGGCGAGGCCGCCCCCCGGCACCGGCGGGCCCCGACGGGCGGGACCGCCCTGCTGCCCAGGCACTGATGGCCCGCTGCAGGTCCCGTGCCAGTTCCACCCGGCCGGTCGGGTCCTGGCGGCTCGCCGCGGCAGGCACCTCCACCCGGCCGCCGCCGGCCTGCCTGGCCCGCAGCATCGCCAGGTCCGCGCTGCGCCACAGGAAACCGGGCGGGCTGCCGTCCGCCACCGCGACGCCGACGCTGGCGTGCATGGCCAGTTCCCGGTCGCCCACCCGGAACGGCTCGGCGCTGATGCTGGCCGCCACCCGTTCCGCTATGTCAATGATTTCGCTGGCGCTGGCGCCGCCCTCGATCAGTACCGCGAACGCGTCCCTGCCCCAGCGGGCCACCGTGTGCGGCGCCGGTACCACCGCCCGCAGCCGCCGGGCCGCCTGCGTCAGGATCAGGTCGCCGGCACTGCGCCCGGCGGAGTCGTTCAGCGCGGTGAACCCGTCCAGGTCGAGCAGGATGACGCCAGCCCCGCCCTGCCCGGGTCCGCCGGGGCCTGTCTCACCCGGCCCGCCGCCGGGGGCGGGCGGGCTCGTCCCCTCCGGCCAGGGGCCGCCGCCTGGCGAGCCCGCCGCCGGGTCGGTGGCGGCCCGCTGGCCTATCGCGCCGAGCGCGTCCCGGGCCCGGTCCTCGATGTACGCCCGGTTCGGCAGCCCGGTCAGCCCGTCGTGGAAGGTCAGGTGCGCGACCTGGCGGCGGAGGGCCACCTGGTCGCTCAGGTCCCTGGCCGTGATCAGCAGCTGGTCAGGGCCGGGCGGGTTCGCCTGCCGCGACACCGTGGCCTGGACATGCCGCCAGGTGCCGTCGGCCGCTCGCACCCGGCACGGGTAGCGGCCCGCTCGCTGCTCCGGGCCGCTAACGGCCGCCCGGACCACCCGGGCCCCGCCGATCCGGTCCTCCGGATGCAGGAAGTCGCCGAGATGCCGCCCCATCAGGCTCTCCGGCGGGTACCCGTAGCCTGCCACCGCTGGGCTCGCGTATCCGATCACTCCGGCCAGATCACAGATCAGGACCACGTCACTAGTGCGGTCGGCCAGTTCCCGGAACCTCCGGCCCGACTCCTGCCTCCCCAGGGCGGACACGCGCTGCCGTCGTGCCAGCCCGAGCATCCGCGCCGCCAGGGCCGCCGCCGCGGTTCCCCCGGCTACGGCGATCACCGGCGGAGACACGAGTGCGCCCGCCAGCCCCCAGCCGGCGACGGCAACCCCCGCCGCCACCGCCGTCAGCGCGGCCACCGACGCCGAGACGGTCTCCGCCGCCTCCGCGCGCCCAGGCTCCGTCGCTGCAAGACCCGTCGCTGCAAGACCCGTCGCTGCAAGCTCCGTCGCTGCAAGATCGGTCGTTGCCGCGCTCGGGCCGGCCGGACCGGTCCCGGCCGCCCCGGACCCGGCCGCCGCCGGGTCCGGCGCTCCGCCGGGCGGCTCCAGGCGCGCGGCTGACCGGGCTCGGATGCCCGGCAGCTTGCGCGGCAGCCGGCGGGCGCTTTCCGGCAGCCCCGGCCACCGCGTCGCCGCTGCCGGGGACGCCGCGAGCAGGCTCATCGCCGCCGTCAGCATAACCGGACAACATGTAACCTTCAATGTGATGTAGAACATGTCGCAAGTTGGGTGCATATGGACCATGAACTTGTTTTTGAAATTGCAATCTTAAAGATTGTCCACTCTCTTGCAAAAAATACATTAATTTTTGAATCTCAAGTAATGTAACAAACGAGTCAAGTAATCCATCTGAATATAATT
>JAIRTY010000553.1 GCA_031254715.1 Nocardiopsaceae bacterium
GAGGGGGCGGCATGAACCGCCACCTCATCTCGGCCGCGGACCTCAGCCGCGAGGATGCGCTGCTGGTGCTTGACACCGCGGACGAGCTCGCGCAGGTAGCCGACCGTCCCATCAAGAAGCTGCCCACCCTGCGCGGGCGCACGGTGGTCAACCTCTTCTTCGAGGACTCCACCCGGACCCGGATCTCGTTCGAGGCCGCGGCCAAGCGGCTGTCGGCGGACGTGATCAACTTCTCGGCCAAGGGGTCGAGCGTCGGCAAGGGGGAGAGCCTCAAGGACACCGCCCTCACGCTGGAGGCCATGGGCGCGGACGCGGTCGTGGTCCGGCACAGCGCCGCTGGCGCGCCGCACCGGCTCGCCGGCTGGCTGCACGGCAGCGTGATCAACGCCGGCGACGGCGCGCACGAGCACCCCACCCAGGCCCTGCTGGACGCGTTCACGATCCGGCGCCGCTTCGGGCGCGGGCCGGGCCAGGCGGGCGGCGGGACCCTGGACGGACTGCGGGTCACGATCGTGGGGGACATCCTGCACAGCCGGGTGGCCCGGTCCAACGTGCTGCTGCTGCACTCGCTCGGCGCTGAGGTGACCCTGGTCGCGCCGCCCACCCTGCTCCCGGTGGCGCTGGAGGGGTGGCCATGCGTGGTCGGGTACGACCTGGACGCGGCGCTGCCCAAGAGCGACGTGGTGATGATGCTCAGGGTCCAGACCGAGCGCATGTCCGCCGCCTTCTTCCCGAGCGTGCGCGAGTACAGCCGGCGGTACGGGCTGGACTCGGCGCGGCTGGCGCTGCTGCCCGAGCACTCGATCGTGATGCACCCCGGTCCCATGAACCGGGGCGTCGAGATCGCCGCCGACGTGGCCGACAGCGCCCGCTCGACCGTGACCGAGCAGGTGGCGAACGGGGTCAGCGTCCGGATGGCCGTTCTCTACCTGCTGCTCGGCGGATCGGAGGCAGCCCAGTGAGCCCCGCCAGGGCCAGCACCCCCGGCAAGCGGGAATGGGTGATCAAGGGAGCCAGGCCGCTCGGCGGCGAGCCCGCCGACATCCTGGTCAGGGACGAGGTCATCGCCGCCATCGGGGACGGCGCCAGCGCGCCCGGTGCCAAGGAAATAGCGGCAGCCGGGCTGATCGCCCTGCCTGGCCTCGTCGACCTGCACACCCACCTGCGGGAACCGGGCCGGGAAGACGCCGAGACCGTCGAGACCGGCACCGCGGCCGCGGCGCTGGGCGGGTTCACGGCCGTGCACGCCATGGCCAACACCGACCCGGTGGCCGACACCGCCGGCGTGGCCGAGCAGGTCTGGCGGCTGGGCCAGCAGGCGGGGCACTGCGACGTGCAGCCGGTCGGCGCGGTGACCGCGGGCCTGGCGGGTCAGCGGCTCGCCGAGCTCGGCGCGATGGCCGACTCCGCGGCCGGGGTCAGGGTGTTCTCCGACGACGGCCGGTGCGTGTCGGACGCGCTGCTGATGCGCCGGGCGCTGGAGTACGTCAAGGCATTCGGCGGGGTCATCGCCCAGCACGCGCAGGAGCCGCGGCTCACCGAGGGCGCGCAGATGAACGAGGGCGAGCTGTCGGGCAGGCTCGGCCTCACGGGCTGGCCGGCGGTGGCCGAGGAAGCGGTCATCGCCCGGGATTGCCTGCTGGCCGCGCACGTGGGCTCGGCGCTGCACGTCTGCCATGTGTCCACCGCCGGTTCTGTGGACCTGATCCGGTGGGCCAAGGCCAAGGGCTGGCCGGTCACCGCCGAGGTCACCCCGCACCACCTGCTGCTCACCGACGAGCTCGCTGCCACCTACGACCCGGTGTTCAAGGTGAACCCGCCGCTGCGCACCGCGGCGGACGCGGCGGCACTGGCCGCGGGGCTCGCGGACGGGACCATCGACTGCGTGGCGACCGACCACGCGCCGCACCCGGTCGAGGACAAAGAGACCGAGTGGTCGGCGGCGGCGTTCGGCATGACCGGCCTGGAGACGGCGCTGCGGGTGGTGCAGCAGGCCATGGTGGATCCGGGCCGCCTGGACTGGGCGCAGGTCGCGGACCGGATGTCGGCCCGTCCCGCCGCGATCGGCCGCCTGCGCGGTCACGGGCGCCCGCTGGCCGCCGGGTCGCCGGCGAACCTCGTGCTCTACGACCCGGCGGCGCGGCAGCTGGTGGACCCGGCCGCTCACGCGTCGCGGAGCCGCAACACGCCGTTCGCCCGGATGATGCTGCCCGGCCGGGTGATCGCGACCTTCCTGCGCGGCCGGCCCACGGTGCTCGACGGGAAGCTCGCCTGATGGCGGCCGTCCCGTCGTCCCCGCGGGCTGGCTCCGGCGGCCCGCCCGCGATGCTGGTGCTGGAGGACGGCACGACGTTCCGCGGCACCGGCTTCGGCGCGCCGGGTGAGACGTTCGGCGAGATGGTCTTCAGCACCGGCATGACCGGCTACCAGGAGACCCTCACCGATCCCTCCTACGCGCGGCAGATCGTCGCGATGACCGCCCCGCACATCGGCAACACCGGCATGAACGACGAGGATCCGGAATCGCGCCGGATCTGGGTGAGCGGGTACGTGGTGCGCGAGCCCGCCCGCATCCCCTCCTCCTGGCGCTCGCAGCGGAGCCTGGCCGACGAGCTGTCGGCGCAGGGGGTCACCGGCATCGCCATCACCGGCACCCGCGAGCTCACCCGCCACCTGCGCGAGCGGGGCGCCATGCGGGCGGCGGTCAGCACCGCCGAGACCGACCCGGCCGCGCTGCTGGAGCGGGTGCTCGCCAGCCCCGGCATGACCGGCGCCGACCTGGCGCGCGAGGTTACCACCGGCCGGCCGTACCAGGTGGACCCGCCGCCTGGTGTCCCGGCCCGGTTCCGGGTGGCCGCGGTCGACCTGGGCATCAAGGCGGCCACGCCGCGGTCGCTGGCCCGGCGCGGCTGCCAGGTGCGGGTGCTCCCGGCGACCACCACCGCCGATGAGATCCTGGCTGCCGGCCCGGACGGCGTTTTCTTCTCGAACGGGCCTGGCGACCCGGCCGCGGCCGGCTACGCCACCGAGGCTGTCCGCGGGGTGCTGACGGCGGGGGTCCCGCTGCTGGGGATCTGCCTGGGCAGCCAGTTGCTCGGGCGGGCGCTCGGGCTCGGCACCTATAAGCTCCGGTTCGGCCACCGGGGAGTGAACCAGCCGGTCAAGGACCTCGCGACCGGGCGGGTCCAGATCACCAGCCATAATCACGGCTTCGCCGTGGCAGCGCCCGGCGCTGGCACGGAGCCGTTCGATACTCACTACGGCCGCGCGGTGATCACCCACCGTAACCTGAACGACGGCGTGGTGGAGGGGCTGCGGCTGCTCGACGCGCCCGCGTTCAGCGTCCAGTACCACCCGGAGGCCGCGCCCGGCCCGCACGATGCGGACGGCGAGTTCGACCGGTTCTGCGCGCTGATGGAGCGCGCGCGGGAAGGAGGCCGGCCCCATGCCGCGGCGTGATGACCTCCGGTCGGTGCTGGTCATCGGCTCCGGGCCGATCGTGATCGGGCAGGCCTGCGAGTTCGACTACTCCGGCACCCAGGCCTGCCGGGTGCTGCGGGCCGAGGGCATCCGGGTGAGCCTGGTCAACTCCAACCCGGCGACGATCATGACCGACCCGGAGTTCGCCGACGCCACCTACGTCGAGCCGATCACCGGCGACGTGCTGGAGAAGGTGATCGCCGCCGAGCGGCCGGACGCGGTGCTCGCCACCCTGGGCGGGCAGACCGCCCTGAACGCGGCCGTCGCCCTGCACGAGGCTGGCACGCTCGCGAAGTACGGCACGGAGCTGATCGGCGCCAGCGTCGAGGCGATCACCGCCGGGGAGGACCGGCGGCGGTTCAAGCAGATCGTCACCGGCCTGGGGGCGGAGGTGCCCGCCAGCCGCACCTGTCACAGCCTCGGCGAGTGCCTGGCGGCGGGCGGGAAGCTCGGCTACCCGCTGGTGCTGCGGCCCTCGTTCACGCTCGGCGGGGCCGGCTCCGGCATCGCCCGCGATGAGCAGGAGCTGCGCCGGATGGCAGGCGCGGGGCTGGACGCCAGCCCGGTCACCGAGGTGCTGCTGGAGGAGTCCATCCTGGGCTGGAAGGAGTTCGAGCTCGAGCTGATGCGCGACCGGCACGACAACGTGGTCGTGGTCTGCTCGATCGAGAACATCGACCCGATGGGCGTGCACACCGGCGACTCGGTGACGGTCGCCCCGGCCATGACCCTCACCGACCGGGAGTACCAGCGGATGCGGGACACCGCGATCGCGGTGATCCGGGCGGTCGGGGTGGACACCGGCGGCTGCAACATCCAGTTCGCTGTCCACCCGCGCACCGGCCGGATGGTGGTCATCGAGATGAACCCGCGGGTGTCCCGGTCCTCCGCGCTCGCGTCCAAGGCCACCGGGTTCCCGATCGCCAAGATCGCCGCGAAGCTCGCCATCGGCTACACGCTGGACGAGATCCCCAACGACATCACCGGCGAGACCCCCGCCAGCTTCGAGCCAGCGCTCGACTACGTGGTGGTCAAGGTGCCCCGGTTCGCGTTCGAGAAGTTCCCCGGTGCCGACCCCGTGCTTACCACCCACATGAAGTCGGTGGGCGAGGCGATGGCCATCGGGCGCAGCTTCGGCGAGGCGCTCCAGAAGGCGCTCCGCTCGCTGGAGACCGCCGGCGCGCCGCTGTCGTGGCGGGACCCGCCGGGCGACCCGGCCGGGCTGCTGGCCCGGTGCGCGGTCCCGCACGAGGGCCGGCTGTCAGCCGTTCACCAGGCGCTGCGGGCCGGCGTCCCGGCGGCTGAGCTGGCCGCGGCGACCGGGATCGACCTGTGGTTCATCGACCAGCTCGCCGCGATCGAGGAGCAGGCAGCCGCGCTGGCGGCCGACGGCGCGCTCACCCCGGGCGCGCTGCGCGAAGCCAAGCGGGCCGGGTTCTCCGACGCCCAGCTCGCCCAGCTCACGGGCACCCCTGAGGCGCAGCTGCGGCGGCTGCGGCACCAGCACGGGATCAGGCCCGTGTTCCACATGGTGGATACCTGCGCGGCGGAGTTCGAGGCGCGTACCCCGTACCTGTACTCCACGTATGACCAGGGGAGCGAGGTCCCGCCCGGCGACCGCCCCAAGGTGATCATCCTCGGCAGCGGCCCGAACCGGATCGGGCAGGGGATCGAGTTCGACTACGCCTGCGTGCACGCCTCGTTCGCGCTGTCGGACGCCGGCTACGAGACCGTCATGGTCAACTGCAACCCCGAGACGGTCTCCACCGACTACGACACCTCCGGCCGGCTCTATTTCGAGCCGCTGACGTGCGAGGACGTGCTGGAGGTGGTGCACGCCGAGCAGGCGTCCGGCCCGGTCGCCGGAGTGATCGTGCAGCTCGGCGGGCAGACCCCGCTGGGCCTGGCGCAGGCGCTGGCGGAGGCGGGCGTGCCGGTCGCCGGCACCAGCCCGGCGGCGATCCACCTGGCCGAGCACCGGGGCGAGTTCGGGGCGCTGCTGGCGGCGGCCGGGCTGCCGGCCCCCCGGTACGGCGTCGCCGACTCACCGGCCGCCGCGGTCTCGGTTGCCGATGACATCGGCTACCCGGTGCTGGTCCGCCCCTCCTACGTGCTGGGCGGCCGCGGCATGGAGATCGTGTACGACGACGCCACGCTGGCGGCGTATGTCAGCCGCGCCACCGAGGCCAGCCCCGAGCACCCGGTGCTGATCGACCGGTTCCTCGACGACGCGATCGAGGTCGACGTGGACGCGCTCTACGACGGCGAGGAGCTGTTCCTGGCCGGGGTGATGGAGCACATCGAGGAGGCCGGCATCCACTCCGGTGACTCCGCCTGCGCGCTGCCGCCGATCACGCTCGGTCGCGGCGACCTGGCCCGGATCCGCGAGTCCACCGCGGCGATCGCCAGCGGGGTGGGCGTGCGCGGGCTGCTGAACGTGCAGTACGCGCTGGCGGCCGGGGTGCTGTACGTACTGGAGGCGAACCCGCGGGCGTCGCGGACGGTGCCGTTCGTGTCCAAGGCGACGGCGGTGCCGCTGGCCAAGGCGGCGGCCCGGATCATGCTCGGCGCCACCATCAGCGAACTGCGGGCCGAGGAGCTCCTGCCGCCGGAGGGGGACGGCGGCACCCTGCCGCTGGCCGCGCCGATCGCGGTCAAGGAGGTGGTGCTGCCGTTCGGCCGGTTCCGGGACGCCCAGGGGCAGGGCGTGGACACGATCCTGGGCCCGGAGATGCGCTCCACCGGCGAGGTGATGGGCATCGACGAGGTTTTCGGCACCGCTTACGCCAAGTCGCAGGCGGCCGCCTACGGGGCGCTGCCGGTCAAGGGGCGGGCGTTCGTGTCGGTCGCCGACCGGGACAAGCGGTCCATGATCTTCCCGGTCAAGCGCCTGGCCGAGCTTGGTTTCGAGATCTTGGCCACCCAGGGAACAGCGGACGTCCTGCGGCGGAACGGGGTCCGTGCCACGATCGTCCGTAAGCACAGTGACGGCCCGGGGCCGGACGGAGAACCGGACATCGTGGCCAGGATCCTGGCCGGCGAGGTGGACCTGATCGTGAACACTCCGTTCGGCAGCCCAGGGCAGTCCGGCCCGCGGCTCGACGGGTACGAGATCCGCACCGCCGCGGTCCGGCGCGGGATTCCGTGCGTGACCACGATCCAGGGCTTGGCCGCGGCCGTGCAGGGCATCGAGGCAATCACGCGTGGTGAGGTGGGTGTGCGGTCGCTGCAAGAGCACGCGAGGATGCTGCGCGGTGACCTCAGGTCACGTGACGGAGTCCCGGGGCCTGAGGGCCGACGGGGGGTTCCAGGGCCATCGGGGTCTGGGGTGTCCCCAGGAGGCGGAGT
>JAIRTY010000559.1 GCA_031254715.1 Nocardiopsaceae bacterium
AGCTGGAAGCCGCCGGGGAGACAGCCGGGGGCGCAGCCGGCCCGTCGTGATTACGCTGCGGGCGGCATAACCGGCAATACGCTGGCATGCTGTCGGAATGGACCATGCTGCCACCGGGACCCTGCACCACATCGAGCTCTGGGTACCCAGCCTGGTGCGGGCGGCTGCCAGCTGGGGCTGGCTGCTCGGCGAACTCGGTTACGAGACGTACCAGGAGTGGCCGGACGGCCAGAGCTGGCGGGCTGGTCCCACCTATGTGGTCATCGAGCAGTCACCGGCCCGGACCGCGTTCCGGCACGACCGCTGCCGGCCGGGGCTGAACCACCTCGCGTTCTACGTCGGCAGCCGGGAGCAGGTGGAGGTGCTGGCCGCCGAGGCAGCGCATCACGGGTGGCGGCTGATGTTCGAAGACCGGCACCCGTTCGCCGGGGGCGGCCACCACTACGCCGCCTACCTGGAGAACACCGACGGCTACGAGGTCGAGCTGGTCGGCCCGGGCCCGGACCAGTTCCAGGCTGAGGCCGAGGCCCAGGCCCAGGCTCCGGCTCCGGCTCCGGACCAGGGGCCGGCCCCGGAGCCGGCTGCGGGCGAGGCGCCCGGGGACAAGGCGCCGGAGGGCGACGCGTAGCGGGGCTCAGCCCGACCGCACCCGCTCCGACAGCCGCAGGTCGCGCGAGGAGCGCCCGGCCCAGATGGCGAACTCGCCCGGCGGCCAGGTCCAGCCCGCTGCCTCGTCGTACGCGGCGAACACCCGGTCCGGGATCCGCAGCGTCACCTCGGCCACCTCACCCGGCCCAGCCGCCGCGACCGCGAAGGCCGCCAGCACCCGCACCGGGCGCCCCGGGCTGACCGGGACCCGCCCGGCGTACGCCTGGACGATCTCCCGGCCGGGGCGCGGCCCTGTATTGCGCACCCTGACCCGCAGCAGCAGGTCCTGACCGGGTCCCGGGGCGGGCGAGGCGACCGTGAGCTCCTCATAGGCCCAGGTCGTGTAGCCGAGCCCGTGACCGAACGGGAAGGCGGGCGCGACCGCCCCCGCGTCATAGCCGCGGTAGCCCATCAGCAGCCCTTCGGCGTACTCCAGGCGCCCGTCGCGGGGTAGCGCGTGCAGCACGGGGCAGTCCGCCTCCGCCGCCGGCAGCGTGACCGGTAGCCGGCCGCCCGGCTCGGCGCGGCCGAGCAGGACGTGCCGGCACTGTGCCCGACTCAAGACCCTCCGGCCCCCGTTACCAGAACGTGACTAACCGGCGCGGCCGCGCGCCCGCGGGGGGCCCGGATCCCATGATCGTGGGGATTCTGACGGGTCGCGGCTCGCCCGGATCCCCACGATGATGGTCGCTGCCCGGCTGGCCGCCGTCTCCCGCTGGGTCCGGCCTGGCCAGGCGCCCGCCGTGGGCGGCGCGCCCGGCCCGGGTATGGGTCCGGCCATGGACTGGAAGATCGAGCTGGTCGCGATACCAGTGACGGACGTGGACCGCGCCAAGTCGTTCTACGTGGACCAGGCTGGATTCCACGCCGATCACGACCATCAGGTGTCAGAATCGCTGCGATTCGTGCAGCTCACCCCGCCCGGGTCGGCGTGTTCCATCGTGCTGGGCACCGGGGTCACCGACATGGCCCCGGGCTCGCAGCGCGGGGTGCAGGCCGTCGTCGCCGACGTGGCGGCCGCCCGCGAGCAGCTGCTCGCCAACGGCGTGGCAGCGGGCGAGGTGGACGTTCAGCCCTGGGGATCGTTCGTCAGCTTCAGCGATCCGGACGGCAACACCTGGACGCTGCAGCAGCTGCCGCAGTGGCGGTAACCGGCACCTTTCCGGGAGCGGCTGGGCGGGGCAGGATCAGAGGCGTGAGCGTGCAACTGAACCACACCATCGTCTCCTGCCGGGACCAGCAGCAGTCGGCGGCGTTCCTGGCCGGGATCCTCGGCCTGCCAGCCGCCACCCGGTTCGGCCCGTTCCTGGTGGTCGCGGCGGACAACGACGTCTCGCTGGACTTCCGGGCGACCAGCGGGCCGATCACGCCTCAGCACTACGCCTTCCTGGTCAGCGACGACGCGTTCGACGCGGCGTTCGGCCGGATCCGGGAGCGCCAGGTGCGCTACTGGGCCGACCCCGGTCAGTCGCGGCCGGATGAGATCAATCACCGGGATGGCGGCCGGGGCGTGTACTTCGAGGACCCGGACGGGCACCTGCTCGAGATCCTCACCCGGCCCTACGGCAGCGGCGACTGAGTCACCGGGCTGAGGACCGGGCCAGCCCCACGGCGGGCCGGCCCGCTGGCCGGCCCTGCCTCAGCGGAAGTTGCCGGTGTGGCCGAGCGAGTACCGGCCCGGCTGGGGGAAGACGCACACGCCGTGCGGCCCCGCCCCGACCGGGATCCGCGCGAGCAGGCGCCCGGTGCTGGTGGACATCGCGTAGACCACGCCGTTGTAGCGGCCGCTCCACCACATCACCGTGCCGTCGGGGGAGATCCCGCCCATGTCCGGCGAGCCGCCGCCGGGGATCCGCCACTTGTGCACCAGCTTGTTCGTGGCGAAGTCCAGCACCGAGATTGAGCCCTCGCCCCGGTTGGAGATGAACAGGTCCTTGCCGTTGCGGCTGACCAGGAACCCGTGCGTGCCGGTGCCGGTGTGCAGGAACCGGATGACCCTGGCGCGGCGGGCGCTGACGAGCCAGACGCCGTTGGCCGCCATGTCGGCGACGTAGAAGGTCTTGCCGTTGGCGCTCAGCCGGACGTCCTGGGGCATGCTGTACCCGGGGCCGGGCGGGGTCATCGGGGAGCTCATCGGCTTGCCGAGCCGGATCGTCTTGATCACCTTGCGGGCCGGTACGTCGATCCACAGCAGCCGGCCGCTGAACTCACAGCTGGCCAGGGCGTAGTGCCCGTCGGCCGTGAAGTCCAGGTGGTTCACCCCGGAGCACGGCACCGGCATCGAGTGGCGCAGCCGCATGGTGCGCGGGCTGAGGAAATTGATCCGGTTCAGCGCCTCCGCCATCACCATCGCGTACCTGCCGTCGGGAGTGAAGTACAGGTTGTACGGGTCGGCCACCGGCACCGGGCGGCCGGGCCTGCCGGTCGCCGGGCTGACCGGGGTGAGGCTGCTGCTGTCGGTGTTGTTCACCCACAGCCTCGTCCCGTTCCATGACGGCGTGATGTGATTCGGCTGCTGTCCGACCGCAAACGTCCGGATTACCTTATATGAACGGGGGTTGATCTCCGTTACCGTATTACTCAGGCTGTTGGGCACGTAAATCCGGTAGGGGTCATCCGCCCATCTGGGATTCATCATGCCGGCGCCAATGTGGGCGTAGACATTCATGGCCTGGCGAGCCCGCTTGTGCCCGGCATGGACGAGTTTCCCCTGCTTACCGGCCTTAGCTGGCGCCGCCTTCCGGCCCGTCGCTGGCGCCGCCGGGGCGCACCCCGCTATGAGAATGGTGGCAATTCCGGTAATAATCAGCGCAATTGCCGCGTGACCCGTCCCACCGCGTGAATTGATGTCCCCCAGCCGCATGACGCGCACTGTAGCAGGGCCAGCCGGCCGTCCGGTGCGGGATGGGAGCCAGTTAACCGGAATGGCCTGCCGGAATGCCCGCGTCCGCCCGCAGCGCAGTCGCGCCGGCCGCCCTGGCCCCGCTGGGTGCCGGTCGGCCCTTGGTCGGCGCCGCGCCAGCCCGGCCGTTCGGTCAGCCGCGGAAGCGGAGCATCATCACGGGCAGCCCGGTCACCCCCAGCCGGCGGACCGCCGCGATCCGGTTCAGCACCGGGTACACCGCCCCGAACCCCGCGCCCCGGCCGCGCGGCAGCCGCAGCTCGGTCAGCCCGGCGACGCCCGGGAGGCTGCGCAGCCGCGCCAGCTCCGCCCTGTCCGCCGCCCATGGCATCGGCGGCGCCTGGTAACCCTGCCGGGTCCGCATGGCCCCGGCCAGGGTCCGGTCGCTGAACCAGCGCGGCACTCCGTCGAACACCAGCGCGCTGCCGGGGAGCCGGGCCGCGCACGCGCTCACCAGCCGGTGGACCTCCGCCGGCTGGAAGTACATCAGCAGCCCTTGCGCGGTGAGCAGCACCCCGGCGGGATCAGCCGCGGCCGGGGCCGGGCTGCCGCCCTCGCCCGCCGGGCCGTCCTCGCTCCCGGCCAGGCCGTCAGCCCGCCCGGCCGGACCGCCCGTCAGCTCGTCCAGCCAGTCGGCTGACAGCGCCGAGCAGGCGATCATCCGCTGCCGAGGTGATTCCGCCGGCAGCAGGGCGCGCCGCAGCCCGGTGGTCTCTGGCAGGTCGACCGTGACCCAGTGCACCTGGCCGTTGTCCACCCGCCAGAACTGGGTCTCCAGGCCCTCGCCCAGCGCCACCACGGTCCCGGCCGGGTGGCTGGCCAGGAACCGCTGCACGGCGAGGTCGAAGCAGCGAGCACGCAGTGCCTGCCACTGGCCCAGGCCGCCGCTGCCGAACCGGTCCCGGAACGGGTAGGCGATCCGTTCGACCAGCGCCACGGCTCTCGGGTCGGTGAGCACGCCATCGCGGCGGCCCGCCTCGGTTGCTCGCTGGTACAGGTTCCACAGCAGGGTCTCCGGCAGTTCGCCCAGCCGGGCCTCGATCTTGGCGTACTCGGTCACGCGGCGGCCTCCTCAGCTCAGGGACTTGCGGCGGTACAGGCGGACGGCGAGCGGGGCGAAGACGACCAGCAGCAGTGCCGACCATCCGGCCACGGCCAGCTCGGGATGCTGCATCGGCCACGAGTGCACCGCTGCGGCCGGGTCCGGGTTCCCGAACAGGTGCCTGCAGGCGGCCGCCATCGCGCTGAGCGGGTTCCACTCCGCCACCGGCTGCAGCCAGCCGGGCATTCCCTGCGTGGGCACGAAGGCGTTCGACACGAACATGAGCGGCAGGAACAGCACGAAGCCGATCTGCTGAGCTGCCTCCGGGCTCCGCAGCGCCATCCCCAGGCAGGCGCCGGCCCAGGTGAAGGCATACCCGAACAGCAGCGCCAGCCCGAACGCGGTCGCCACGTCGGCCACCGAGGAGTGCACCCGCCAGCCGATCGCCAGCCCGGCGCCGGCGACCACTACGGTGCCGATCACCTGGGTCAGCAGGTCGGCGATGGACCGTCCGGCCAGCACCGCGGCGCGCGACATCGGCAGCGAGCGGAACCGGTCGATCAGCCCGGTGCTCATGTCGGTGACCATCGCGACCGCCGTGCCCGGAGCGGTCCCGGCGAGGCCCATCCCGAGCATCCCGCCGATCAGGTACTCGTGATAGCCGCCGCCGCCCGGAAGCGGGATCGCGCCCCCGAAGACGTACGCGAACAGCAGCACGAAGATCAGCGGCTGGACCGTGACATCCATGAGCGTCTCCGGTTCCCCGATGATGCGTGCGAGGCTGCGCCCGGTCAGGACGGCGACGTCGCTGATGAACCAGCGCAGCCGGCCGGGCTGCCGGGATGCCCGGCGGCGCGGGACGTTCGCTGTGATCGCTGTCATGCTGCTTCTCCTTCGGTCTGCCCGGGCGCGCCGTGCCTGTCCTGCCGGGTGCTGCCCTGATCGGCGGCCCCGTGGCCGGTCAGGGTGAGGAACACGTCGTCCAGCGACGGGCGCCGCAGGCTGATGCTGGTCACCTCGACCCCGGCCGTGTCGAGGGCGCGCACCACCTCGGTGGTCAGGCCTGGCCGGGCCGGGACCGGGGCGGCGACCAGCAGCCGCTCCGCATCCGTGGCCACCGGCCCGGTAGCGAACGCCTTGACGCCGGCGGCGGCCGCGGCCAGGTCAGTGCCCGCGGGCAGGGCCAGTTCGATCCGGTCGTCGCCGACCTGTGCCTTCAGGTCCCCGGGCGTGCCTTCCGCGACCACCCGGCCGGTGTCGATGACCGCCACCTGGTCGGCCAGCCGGTCGGCCTCGTCCAGGTACTGCGTGGTGAGCAGCACCGTCGTG
>JAIRTY010000560.1 GCA_031254715.1 Nocardiopsaceae bacterium
CGTACGGGGCAGGCGGGTACGCTGCCCGGGCCCGGCTCCCGTATTCGGTCAGGAACTCGGCTGCCTCCTGCTGGTCCAGCCGGGCCAGCACCGGCCGCAGCCCGGTGCCCCGGTACCACTCAAGCACCGGGTCGTCGCCGGACAGCACGTGCAGGTAGGTGGTCTCCCAGGCATCCACCTCGCAGCCACCCCGGGCCAGCAGGTCCAGATATTCCTCCGGGCTGGCGGCCTGCCGGTTCAGCGACGCCCCGGCCAGCCGCGCCCGCCACCGCGCCGACTCCGCGAGTTCCCGCAGGATGACGTGGCTCGGCTGGTTGAAGTTCCCGGGCACCTGGAGCGCCAGCCATCCGCCGGGTCGGAGCATCCCCGCCCAGCGGGTGAGGACGTCCAGGTGGTCGGGGACCCACTGCAGCACGGCGTTGGACACCAGTACGTCCGGCGCCCGGGGCGGCTGCCAGTCGCGCACGTCGGCCAGCACGAACGAGAGACGTCCCGGAGCCACGCCGGTCTCGGCGGCGGCCGCCGCCGCCTCGATCATCTCCGGTGAGTTGTCCACCCCGGTGATCTCCGCTCGCGGCCAGCGTTCAGCCAGCGCCGCGGTCAGGTTCCCCGGGCCGCATCCCAGGTCCGCGACGTAGCCGGGATCGGCCGCGCCGATCCGCGCGACCAGGTCGAAGAACGGCCGGGACCGCTGATCGGCGAATCGCTGGTACTGGCCGGGATCCCACACTGCGCGCCTCCGAAATAATCTCAGGATACGAGACACCAAGGCTCTACTATCGAGAACGATACTCCGTCGGCTCATGGCCGGCAGATAATTCTCGATGTCGAGATATGCTCACGCTCATGGGACAGCCGCGCGACGAGGTCGATGACCTGGTAGCGGCGTGGCGGTCAGAACGGCCCGACCTGGCCATCGAGCCCCTGCAGGTGCTCAGCCGGGTATCCAGGCTGGCCCGGCACCTGGACCGGGCCCGGCGCGCAGCCTTCGCCAGCCACGGGCTCGAGTCATGGGGATTCGACGTCCTGTCCGCGCTGCGCCGCCAGGGCCCGCCGTACCAGCTGACCCCAGGCGCGCTGCTGCGCACCACCCTTGTCACGTCCGGCACCATGACCAACCGGATCGACCGGCTGGCGGCCGCGGGCCTGGTCCGGCGGCAGCCCGACCCGCAGGACAAGCGGGGCGTGCTGGTCACGCTCACCAGCAAGGGCGCGGAGCAGGCGGATGCGGCACTCGCTGACCTGCTCGCCGCCGAGCGCGCGCTGCTGGCCCCCCTCGGCACCGGCCGGCAGCAGGAACTGGCCGGCCTGCTCCGCGAGCTGCTGGCCCCGCTCGACGCCAGGCAGCTCCCCCGCCCGTCAGCCGCAAGGTGATCAAGGCACTAGTGTCGCCGGGGTGGCAGGCCTAAGTCCGAGGCCGGCCCGCACCGGGAAGACCCAGGCGGCCCCGGCGAGGCCCAGTGGGCCTACCGCCTCAACGTCACCCGGTCCTGGCCGCATTGACCAGGCAGAACGTCAGTTCGTGCCGCCACCAGGCAAGCGCGACGGTGACCGCTGGCCGGCCGGGACGATCACCGCGCCCGGAGCCGGGCCCAGCACCCGGGCCACCGAACGGCACACCCCGGTGCCGGTGAGGGCGACCGCGATCTCGCGGGCATGGTGAGCGTCACGGGCGAGGTAGGCGCAGGTCGGGCCGGACCCGGAGACGATGGCCCCGAGCGCCCCGAACTCCCGCCCGGCCGCCAGCGCGCGGCGCAGCCCGGGGCGCAGTCCGAGCGCGGCGGGCTGCAGGTCGTTGGACAGGTTCCGGCCCACCGCTGCCGGGTCCCCGGCCCGCAGCGCCGCCAGCAGGGCGCTGTCCGGCTCGTGCGCAGCGTCCACCGGCTTGCGCGGCCCGCCCGTCCCGGCTCCCCGGCCGTCGCGGGCGGTGCGAAGCCGGTCAGCGGCGGCGTAGACCTCCGGGGTGGACAAGGCTCCATCGGCGAACGCGAGCACCCAGTGGTAGCTGCCCGACACCAGGGCCGGTGTCACCTGCTCGCCCCGGCCGAGGCCCACCGCGGTGCCGCCGATCAGCGCGAACGTCACATCGGCGCCGAGGCCGGCGGCGATCTCCGCCAGTTCCGGCTGGCTCAGCCCGATGCGCCACAGCTCGTTGCAGGCCACCAGGGCGGCCGCCGCGTTGGCGCTGCCCCCGGCCAGGCCGGCCGCCACCGGGATCCGCTTCCTGATCCGGATCGCGACCCCGCGCGCACGCCGCTTCCCCGGCGCGGCCGCCTCCGAGAGCGCAGCGGCGGCCCGGAGCGCCAGGTTGCTGCCGTCCAGCGGCACCTCGCCGGCGCCCTCACCGGTGACGGTGACGCTGTCACGCTGCGCGGGGGTGACGGTGACCTCGTCGTAGAGGGACACCGCGTGGAACACCGTTACCAGGTCGTGGTACCCGTCGGGCCGCACCGGCCCCACGGTGAGCTGCAGGTTCACCTTGGCGGGCACCCGCGCGGTCACGGCGGTCACAGAACTCACGATGGCCGAAGCGTATCGCCACCGCAGCGGCGTGCCGCCAGAAGGGGCCGACGATCATCAGCCTGCGGCCCGGGCGGCTGCGATCCGCGCGAACTCCGTCACTCCCAGCGACTCACCCCGCGCCTGCGGATCCACGCCGGCCGCCAGCAAGACCCGTTCCGCAGCTGTCGCGGAACCCGCCCAGGACGCGAGCGCCGCCCGGAGCGTTTTGCGGCGCTGCGCGAAGGCGGCGTCCACCACGGCGAACACGTCGTCCCGGCGGGCCAGGCCGGCCGACGGCGGGTCGTGGCGGGTGAACGCGACCAGGCCCGAGTCGACGTTCGGCACCGGCCAGAACACCGTCCGTGGCACCGCCCCGGCCCGGCGCGCCGCCGCGAACCAGGCCAGCTTGACCGACGGCACCCCGTAGACCCGGCTGCCCGGCGGCGCCGTCATCCGGTCGGCGACCTCTGCCTGCACCATGACCAGGCCGCTGGCGAGCGAGGGCAGGGTGGCGAGCAGGTGCAGCACGACCGGGACGGCCACGTTGTAGGGGAGGTTGGCGACCAGCGCGTCCGGCGGATCCCCGGGCAGGCCGCGCACGGCGGCGGCGTCCGCGGTGACCACCGCCAGCCGGCCGGCCAGGCCGGGTGCCCGGGCGGCGGCCGTCCGCGGCAGTTCCGCGGCCAGCACCGGGTCCGCCTCCACCGCGACCACCCGTCGCGCCGCCGGCAGCAGCCCGAGGGTCAGCGACCCGAGCCCGGGGCCCACCTCCAGCACCACCTCGTCCGGGCGGAGCCGGGCGAGCGACACGATGCGCCGCACCGTCCCGTGGTCGGTGACGAAGTTCTGGCCCAGCCGCTTCGACGGCCGCAGCCCCAGCCTGCCCGCGATCTCCCGCACCTCGGCGGGCCCGAGCAGCCGGGACTCACCCGTGGTCACCAGCGGCCGAACACGCGCTCGGCGGTGGCGGTGATCCGGGCGCACATCTCGCCGGCCGGGAGCTGCTTGAGGCCGGCCAGGCAGCGGACGGTGTGGGCGGCCATGGCGGGGGTGTTGGGCTTGCCGCGACGGGGCACCGGGGTCAGGAACGGCGCGTCGGTCTCCGCCAGCAGCAGGTCCGCTGGCGCGGCCGCCGCGGCGTCCCGCAGCTGCTGGGCATTTTTGAACGTTACGTTGCCGGCGAAGCTCATCACGTACCCGGCCTCGGCACACCGCTTGGCCATCCCGGCGTCGCCG
This sequence comes from Nocardiopsaceae bacterium, assembly GCA_031254715.1. Classification (GTDB taxonomy): domain Bacteria; phylum Actinomycetota; class Actinomycetes; order Streptosporangiales; family Streptosporangiaceae; genus JAIRTY01. The sequence goes on from JAIRTY010000560.1 coordinate 3,739, forward strand.
GAGAAGCAGTGGAACACCACCTGCCCGGGTGCGCCCTCGGCGGCCAGGATCGCCAGCACGTCCTCGTGCGCGTCCCGGTCGTGAATCATCAGCGCCTTGCCCGCCTGCTTGGCGATCGCGATGTGGGCACGGAACCATTCCTGTTGCAGGCCCTGGCTGGCGTTGTCGCGGTAGTAGTCGAGCCCGGTCTCGCCGATCGCCCGGACCTGCGGGAGTCCGGCCAGCGCCGCGAGCTCGGCCAGCACCTCGTCACGTGCCGCCGGGGACGAGGCGGCGGCCCCGGTCTCGTTCGGGTGGATGGCGATCGCGGCGGCCACCGGGTCCTGGCCGGCCGCGCAATCTGCGGCCCAGCGGGAGGTCGCCAGGTCCACGCCGACCGTGACCACCCGGGCGATGCCGGCCGCCCGGGCGGCGGCGAGCACCTCGGTGACCGGCTGCTCGATGAGGTCCAGGTGGCAGTGACTGTCGAGGGCGGGCGCGGGCAGCGGTTCCGGCGGCGGGATCACCCCTGCTCCCGGAGCCGGGCCAGCTCCTCGTCCACGACGGACTGGTCCAGCTTGGCGAACAGCGGCTCGGGCGGCGCCAGCGGGGTGCCGGGGCGCACCGGGGCCGGCTGCCAGCGGCCGACGCCCGAGTACTCACCGGTGATCACCGGGTAGGGCGCGCCGCCGTCCTCGTCCACCTCGTCGATCCGGGGCAGGCCGGCCCAGCCGCCCTCGCCGCCCAGCATCCGGTACACCTTCTCCGCCGACCGCGGCAGGAACGGTGTCATCAGCGTCTTGGCGTCGTCCACGAGCTGCAGCACCACGTGCAGGATGGTCCGCATCCGCTCCGGGTCGGATTCCCGCAGCTTCCACGGCGCCTGGTCGGACATGTACTTGTTCGCCTCGGCCACGGTGCGCATGGACTCGGTGATCGCGGCCTTGAACCTGGACCTGCCGAGGTGCCCGCCGATCAGCTCGAACGCCTGCCGGGAGCGTGCCAGCGCCTGCTGGTCGGCGTCGGTGAGGGTGCCGGGGCCGGGGATCTCGCCGATGTTGCGGGCGGCGAACGAGACCGACCGGTTGACCAGGTTCCCCCAGGTGGCGACCAGCTCGTCGTTGTTGCGGCGGACGAACTCGCTCCAGGTGAAGTCGGTGTCGGTGTTCTCCGGGCCGGCCACCGCCACGTAATAGCGCAGCGCGTCCACGTCGTACCGGGCGAGGAAGTCGCGCACGTAGATCACCACGGCCCGGGAGGAGGAGAACTTGCGGCCCTCCATGGTGAGGAACTCGCTGGAGACCACCTCGGTGGGCAGGTTGAGCGCTCCCAGCGAGCCGGGCTGCCCATCGCGGGCGCCCTTCCCGCTGTAGCCGAGCAGCATGGCCGGCCAGATCTCGCTGTGGAAGACGATGTTGTCTTTGCCCATGAAGTAGTACGACTCGGCCTCGTCCGACTGCCACCAGGCGCGCCAGGCGTCCGGGTCGCCGACCCGCCTTGACCATTCGATGGCGGCCGACAGGTAGCCGATCACCGCGTCGAACCACACGTAGATCCGCTTGTCCGGGCGGTCCCGCCAGCCGTCCAGCGGCACCGGCACGCCCCAGTCGATGTCCCTGGTGATGGCGCGGGGCCGGAGATCGTCGAGCAGGTTGAGGGAGAAGTTCAGCACGTTCGGCCGCCAGCTGCCCTGCTTCTGCTTCAGCCAGGTGCCGAGCACGTCGGTGAACGCGGGCAGGTCCAGGAAGAACTGCTCGGTGTCCGCGAAGACCGGGGTCTCGCCGTTGATCTTCGAGCGGGGATTGATCAGGTCGATCGGGTCGAGCTGGTTGCCGCAGTTGTCGCACTGGTCGCCGCGGGCGCTGTCGTACCCGCAGATCGGGCAGGTGCCCTCGATGTACCGGTCGGGCAGGGTGCGGCCGGTGGAGGGGGAGATCGCGCCCTTGGTGGTGCGGGCGAAGATGTACCCGTTCGCCAGCAGGCCGCTGAACAGCTCCTGCGTCACCGCGTAATGGTTGCGGGTGGTGGTGCGGGTGAACAGGTCGTAGGACATGTCAAGACCGAGCAGGTCCCGGGTGATGACCCCGTTGTACCGGTCAGCGAGCTGACGGGCGGTCACGCCCTCGGCGTCCGCCTGCACCTGGATCGGGGTGCCGTGCTCGTCGGTCCCGCTGACCATCAGCACCTTGTGGCCGGCCATCCGCTGGTAGCGCGCGAACATGTCGCAGGGCAGCCCGAACCCGGACACGTGCCCGATGTGACGGGGGCCGTTGGCGTAGGGCCAGGCCGGCGCGGCAAGGATATGACGGCTCGTCGGCGACATGGCCACCAGCCTAGCGGCGGGCGGGACTTCGCCCGGCCAGTCCGCGTGGCGGGCCGGAACGACGGACAATGGCGGTTATAGTGCTTCCGTTCCGTTTGCCCTGTCCCGGCTGGGGAGCGCGTGTACGACCGGATCATCAACGTCACCGTCCTGCCACGCAGGGTCGGTGAGTATCTCATGCCAACCGAGGGCATCGTCGTCAGCGTCCGGATGCACCCGCTGGCGATCGTCCGCCAGCTGCTGCTGATCCTGGCCGGGCTGGTCGTCGCCATCCTGCTGACCTCGGTGCACGGGCTCACCACGCTTATCCGCGACATCGTCTGGATCCTGTTCCTCGCGCTGGCGGCGTGGCAGGGCTGGAAGGTCCTCGGCTGGTGGTTCCGGTACTTCGTCATCACCGAGAACCGGATGATGCTGGTCGAGGGGATCATCGACAAGAGCGTCGGGATGATGCCGCTGCAGAAGGTGACCGACATGCGGCTGGAGCAGTCGGTCACCGGCCGGGTCTTCGGGTACGCCGAGTTCGTCGTCGAGTCGGCGGGACAGGAACAGGCGCTGAGCAGTGTGACGTTCCTGCCCTATCCCACGGCCCTGTACCAGGAGGTACTGCGCCTGAGCTTCCCGTCGGACAGCCCGCCCCCCGAGCCTCCGCCGGCGGAGCCGCCGGAACTGGCGGGGCCGGCCGGCCCGCCCGGGCCCGGCGGCGCCTCACCGTGGCCCGGTCCGCCGCCCGCCACCGGGCCGCACCGCCGGGACGACCCAGGGTTCTGAGCCCTCGTTACCCGCGGGCCGTGCGGGTCAGGGGACGTCCAGGTCGACCGGCACGCCGCCGGGCGCAGCCCGGTTGCCGTCCGCCGCCCGGCCGTCGGCGACGTCCTGGCCGGCGGCGACCTCGGCGATCTGCTGGCCGGGCGCGGCTGCGTGGTGAGTCCGCCGGATGCCGAGAATGCTGAGGAAGAACGTGCCGAGGATCATCTGGCAGCTCAGGATGAGCGCCGTCACCGATGGCACCACCACCCGCAGCGCGGTCCGGTAGTTGAGGTCGCCGAACTTGGCCCCGTGCCATTCCACGAACGACATGATCAGCCCCGCGATGCCCGCCAGTGCCAGCAGGATCCCGATCAGCAGCCCGCGCTCCAGGCTCCACGATCGCAGCAGCCGCCGCACCCGGTCCACCGCCGGCAGGAAGCCTTCCGCGCTCGCGTAGACCTGGGTGAACAGCGCGAACAGCACCGACTGGAACCCGATCACGATCATGGCGGCGGCCACCGCCAGCGTGTCCACGTCGAACGTGACCGTCCCGAGCCGCAGCGGGGCCGGCGACACGGCGATGCCGATGGCGAGGCCGAGCGCGAGCAGTGCCAGCCCGGGGTACAGGAACAGCCAGCGCGGGCTGAACATCAGCAGGAACCGCAGGTGCCGCCAGCCGTCCCGCCAGCTGCGCAGGTGCGGCGGCCGGCTGCGGCCGTCCGGAGACAGGGTGGTCGGCACCTCGGCGATGCGCTGCCCGGCCAGGGTGGCCTTGACCACCATCTCGCTCGCGAACTCCATCCCGCTGGCCTGCAGCCCCAGTGCCAGCAGGCTGCTGCGCCGGAACCCACGCAGGCCACAGTGGAAGTCGCCGATCCGGCTCCGGAAGAACAGCCGCCCGGTGAAGCTGAGCACCGGGTTGCCCAGGTAGCGGTGCAGCGGCGGCATCGCGCCCGGCGCGATGCCGCCGCGGAACCGGTTCCCCATCACCAGCTCTGCCCCGGCCCGCAGCTGCTCGACGAACGGCATCAGGGCCGCGAAGTCGTAACTGTCGTCGGCGTCGCCCATGATCACGTACCGGCCGCGGGCGGCCAGGATGCCGCCCATCAGCGCGTTGCCGTAACCGGGCTCGGCCACGGCCACCACCCGCGCCCCGGCCCCTGCCGCCAGCCGCTGGCTGTCATCGGTGCTGCCGTTGTCGGCGACCAGCACCTCGCCGTCGATGCCGTGACCGGCGAGGAAGGACGCCGCCTTCCGGACGCAGGCGGCGACGGTCTCCGCCTCGTTGAGGCAGGGCATGAGCACCGTCAGTTCCACGTCGTCTCCCATAGCCGCCCTAGCCGGGCTGGCCTGCTGATGGCCTGGTCTCCAGGCTACGGCCTGCGGCGGCTGCCTTCCGGCGCAGCACCGCGTCGTACACCTCTCGTTTAGGCATGTGAAGCTCGCTGGCCACGTCCGCGATCGCCGCCTTCCTGGGCGCGCCGGCTGCCTCCCGCGCCGCCACCTCGGCGGCTGCCTCGTCCGGGGTGAGCGCCTGCCCGGCCTGGGCTCCGGCGGCGCGCTGGCCGCCCGCCGGGGCACCGGCCACGACCAGCGTGATCTCGCCAAGCTGCCCGGCCCCGGCCCACTCGGCCAGCTCCGCGAGGGTCCCCCGCCGGATCTCCTCGTGGGTCTTGGTCAGCTCCCGGCAGGCGACCGCCGGGCGGCCGGGGCCGAACACCTCGGCGAGCGCCGCCAGAGTCGCCGCCGCGCGGCGCGGTGACTCGAAGAAGACCATGGTGCGCGGCTCGGCGGCCAGCCCGGCCAGCCGGCGGGCACGCTCGCCCGGCCGCCGGGGCAGGAACCCCTCGAAGCAGAAGCGGTCGCTGGGCAGCCCGGACACCGCCAGCGCGGCGGTCACCGCTGACGGTCCCGGCAGCACGGTGACCGGTATCCCGGCCGCAGCCGCCGCCGCCACCAGCCGGTACCCCGGATCGCTGACCCCGGGCATGCCAGCGTCGGTGATCAGGAGCACGTCCTGGCCTTCGCGCAGCGCCGCCAGCAGCCCGGGCTCGCGGGCCTTCTCGACGGCCTGGTAGTAGGACACGACCCGGCCGGCGGGCTGCACCCCCAGCGCCACCGCCAGCCGCCGCAGCCGCCGGGTATCCTCGGCGGCGATGACCTGCGCCTCACCCAGCGCAGCCGCCAGCCGCCCGGAGGCGTCGCCCGGGTGCCCGATTGGCGCGGCGGCCAGTACCAGCGTGCCGCTATCGCTGTGTTTCATCCCGCGGCCCACGGTAACGTTCCCGCCCCCCTACCATGTGCTCCGATGAGGACATCCCGGACTGGTCCGCCGGCCGCCGACACCAGTGACCGCCACCCGCCGCTCCCGGCGCGGCTGCTGCCGCCGCTGCCCGGCAGCGCGGCGTGGGGCTGGATCGGCCCGCTGCTGGTCACCGCGTTCGGCACGTTCCTGCGGTTCGACCGGCTCTCGGTCCCGCATGCCGTCATCTTCGACGAGACCTATTACGTACCCGATGCGTTCGGGATCCTCCGGTACGGGGTCGAGCACAACTACGTCCACAACCGGAACCTGCTGATCGCCCACGGGAACACGCACATCTTCTCCTCCGGCGGGGAGTTCGTGGTCCACCCTCCGCTGGGGAAGATAATGATCGCGGCCGGCGAGTGGCTGTTCGGGCTCACCCCGTTCGGGTGGCGGTTCGCGGTGGCGGTGGCCGGGTCGCTGGCCATCCTGCTGCTCGCCCGGATCGCGCGCCGGATGACCCGGTCGAACCTGCTGGGCTGCGTGGCCGGCTTCCTGCTGGCGCTGGACGGGCTGGAATTCGTGATGAGCCGGACGGCGCTGCTGGACATCTTCGTGATGTTCTGGGTGCTGGCCGCTTTCGGGTGCCTGGTGATAGACCGCGACCGGTTCCGGGAGCGGCTGGCCGCCCTGGCGGAGCCGTATCCCGCAGGCGCCACCGCGGGCGAGCTTGCCGGGGCCGGGGCGCCGGCCGGGGGCACCGCGCAGGCGGGACGGGGGGTGCGCTGGTGGCGGCTGGCGGCTGGGTTGTGCCTGGGGCTGGCGTGCGCCTCGAAATGGAACGGGGTGTGGTTCATCCCGGTGTTCGCGGCGCTGACCATCGCCTGGGACATCGGCGCCCGGCGGGCCGCCGGCCTGCCGCGGCTGGCCGGCCCGGCGATCCGCCGCCAGGCGGGCTGGCTGGCGCTGGCGTTCGCGGTGATCCCGTTCGCCGCCTACCTGGCCAGCTGGACCGGGTGGTTCGTCACCAGCACCGGCTACGACCGGAACTGGGCGGCCCAGCACGGCCTGCACGTGCCGGTGCTGTCGGCGCTGGACTCGCTGTACCAGTACCACCTGGCCATGCTCCACTTCAACGTGGGGCTGAGCACCCATCACCCGTACCAGTCGGAGCCATGGACCTGGCTGGTGATGAACCGCCCAGTCTCGTTCTACTGGGTGTGCCCAGCGGCCGGGCACGCCGCCTGCGGCTCAAGCACGGCCCAGGAGGTGCTGGCGCTCGGCACCCCGGCGATCTGGTGGGCGGCGATCGGCACCCTGATCGTGTGCCTGGGATGGTGGCTGACCCGGCGGGACTGGCGGGCCGGCGCGGTGCTGGCCGGGGTGGCCGCCGGGTGGCTGCCATGGTTCCTGTTCCCGGGCCGGACCCAGTTCTACTTCTACTCGGTGTCGTTCGCCCCGTTCCTGGTGCTGTCGATCACGTTGTGCCTGGGACTGCTGATCGGGCCGGTCACCGCCCCCGCCGGGCGCCGGGTCGCCGGCGCGGTGACGGCCGGCCTCTACCTGATCGCGGTGCTGGTCAACTTCGCCTACCTCTACCCGGTGCTGGCCGCCCGGGTGATCCCGTACACCGCCTGGTACGCCCGGATGTGGAATCACCACTGGATCTGACCGGGCGGCGTAGTCACTGCGCCGCGGCCGGCTCCTGCCCGGCCAGCAGGCCCGGGCCCGGCACCGGCAGCCGTTCCATCTCCCCTGGCTCGAACTTGGTCAGGCCGCCCGCGTAGGTGCGGCCCTGGCCCGGCGTGACCGAACCGCGCAGGTGGGCGGCCAGCCGGTCCAGCACCGCCGGCGGCAGCGGCTGACGCGGGTAGAGCCCGTGCGCGATGTTGAGGTGGCGGGCCCCGGCCAGGTTGCGGACGAACGCGGGCGGCCGGCGGGCCATATAGGTGGCCAGGATCGGGGCCGGCTCGGGCAGGCGCACCCGCCACCATGGGCGGCGGTGGCGGGCGATGTAGGTGTCAGCGGCGCCGGCCGTGGCCGCCGCCGCCAGGAACCCGTCCACCAGCGCCCGCTCGGCCGCGGTCAGGTCGCCGAGGTCCGCTGGCAGGTCGATGACCAGCCGCAGCGGCCCGGCCGCCGTCAGGGCGGCACCGGCCGCGAGCAGTTCCCTGGCCCGGGTGACCGCCGGGAACAGGTACCTGACCGGCACCGGGGCGCCGCCGCTGGGCACCACCCAGACCCGGTTCGCGCCGGTGACCTGGCCCCGGCTGACGCGGCACAGCTCGCCCAGCTCCACGTAGCCCGCCGGGCGGCCGCGTCCGGCCGGCCCCGCGTTCCTGGCCAGCGGTCCCCAGCGGCCGGCGGCCCGCAGCGTGCTCACCGGCACCGCGACGCTGACGGCCGGGCTCCGCCCGCCTGTCCGCCGCGCCGGGCCT
>JAIRTY010000583.1 GCA_031254715.1 Nocardiopsaceae bacterium
GGGAGGGTCAGGCGGGGGGCCGGGCGCCGGCGGGGGGCCGGGCGCCGGCGGGGAGGGTCAGGCGCGTTCGACGGTGACGAGGGTGGTGTAGTCGGGGATGCGGGCCTGCGGCGACCGGCGGCGGCGGTCGAGCAGGACCTCGCCTTCGGGCCAGTGCACCTGCAGCGTTCCGGCCGTCACCGGGGCGAGCATCACCCGGGCCGGCATCGTGCCGGTCGAGCTGACCAGCTTGACCGGATCACCGTCGGCCAGGCCCCGGCCGGACGCGTCGGCCGGGTTCATCAGCACCGAGTCCCGCTCGGCGCCGTTAATGGCATCGCGGGTCTCATGCACCATGCTGTTGAACTGCTTGCCGCGCCGGGTCGCCAGCGTGAACTTGCCCGGCTCGCGCTGCACGCTCGGCAGCCCCACCACCGAGAAGTGGGCCTTGCCGTCCGCGGTCGGGAACACCCAGCCCGCGCACAGGTGCGGACCGCCATACTGGAACGCGTCGCCGAACCCGGCGAGCTTGTCGATCCCGTCGTAGGACGGCACCGAGGCCGCGATGTCGGCGCGGATCTGCGCGGTCCCTTCGTAGCGGATCTTGCCGGCCAGCTCGGGCCGGGCCCGGGCGACCATCTCGGTGAAGATCTGCCATTCCGGCCAGGCGCCGGCCACGCGCGGGCCCTCGATCTCCGGGCTGAATATCACCCGCCGTTCGGTCGAGGTCTCGGTGACCCCGCCGGCCATCTCATACCGGGTCTGGGCCGGCAGCAGCAGCACGGTGCCAGCGGAGTCCCCGGTGCCCCCGCCTGCCGGGTCGGTCAGCATCTGGCTGGACAGGCAGATGTCGATGTGAACCCGCAGCGGGATGTTCGCCAGCGCCTCCCGGCAGTAGTCCGGGTCCGGCAGCACTTCCAGGAAGTTCCCGCCGGAGCTGATCAGCACGTCGAGCTTTCCTTCGTGCGCGGCGTCGATCATCTCCGAGGTGGTGAGCCCCGGCCGGCCAGGCACCTCGAACTCCCACAGCTTGCTGAACTTTTCCGCGTTGTCCGGGTTGACCAGCAGCCCGCCCGGCAGCGCGGTCGAGTACGCGCCCATCTCGGCGCCGCCCTGCACGCCGGAATGGCCCCGGATGGGCATCAGCCCGCAGTTCGGCCGCCCGACGAACCCCTTGCTCAGGCCGAGGTTGATGATGGCCCGGACGGCGTCCTCGCCGTGGGCGTGCTGGGTGATCCCCATGCTCCAGACGAGCACAGCGGTCTTGGCACCGGCCAGCATCCGGGCGAACTCGGCCATCTCGTCCCTGGAGGTGCCGGCGAGCGCTTCCAGCTCCTCCCAGTCCTGCCCGGCCACCGCCTCGGCGGCGGCCTCGAACCCCGCCGTGTGCTCGGCCACGAACGACCGGTCCAGCAGGTCGTGCTCGATCAGGTACTTGAAGGCGCCGTTCAGGAACCCGATATCGCCGCCGATGCCGACGCCGAAGAACCGGTCGCTGATCTTCGTGCCGAAAACGGCGCTTTCCACGTTGGACGGGACCCAGTACCGCTCCATGCCCGGCTCGCGGTAGGCGTTGATCACGGCGACCTTCGTGCCGGCCTTTTTCGCGTGGTACAGGTACTTCATCGCCACCGGCTCGTTGGTGGCCGGGTTGGAGCCGATGAAAACGACCAGGTCAGAGCCGATCCAGTCGGAATAGGAGCAGGTCGTGGCCGCGACCCCGAGTGCGTCCTTGAGCCCGAACGTGCTCGGCGAGTGGCAGATCCGCGCCGAGCTGTCGATCGACGCCGAGCCCAGCGCCCGGATCGACTTCTGCGCCGCGAAGTAGTTCTCGTTCGGCTCCCCGCGGCTGGTCATGTAGCACGCGATCCGGTCGCCGCTGCCGACGGCCGCCCGCGACTCGCCGATGGCCGCGCCGATCTCGTTGAGCGCCTCGTCCCACGGGATCGGGGTGAACCCGGGCTCGCCCGCCCGGCGGCGCATCGGCTGCGGCAGCCGCCCCAGCTCGCGCAGCTGCGCTCCGCGCAGGCCGGCCAGTCCCGACACGTCGGCGAGCCGGCCGATGTCGAGCTCGGGCATGGTGTTGAGGCGAAGCAGCCGCAGCCGGATGTTGCACAGGTGGACTTCGCCCATGGTCCAGTCGTGCATGCCCTTGGTGCCGAGCGCGCACCCGTCACACGTGCCGTGGCGCAGGATGTCCCACGCGTACCGCCGTCGGCCCCGGTTCTCCTGGAAGGCCCGCCAAATTTCCAGGTAGTTGTTCGGCTTGCGCTCGCCCAGGCCGAACGGCTTCAGGCTGACCCAGTTCGACGGATCAATCCACTTCTCCCGGCGCTCGCGCATGACCTGGCAGACCTCCGCATTCCCGGCGTACGATCGTCGCCCTCAGCGTATTGCGCCCCGCCCGTCCGGGAAATCCCGACCGTTATTATTGCCGCCGGTTCGTCGTTTCCCGCCGCGGGCGAACCGGCTCCGGCCGAACGGGATTAGCGCGTGGCAGTGCAGCGCCGCAGCTGATCCGCCGGCGGCCGGCCGCGGCGCAGCCACTGTCCCTGCCCGGGCCGGGCCAGTGAGCTGCCCTCGGCCAGCACCACCTGGCCGCGGCGGATCACGAACCGGGGCCAGCCCTGCACCGTCCAGCCGTCGTACACCGAGTAGCCGGCCCGGGACTGCATCCGCGCCCCGTCTATGACCCGGCGCTGCTGCGGGTCCCACAGCACCAGGTCGGCGTCGGACCCCACGGCCAGCGCTCCCTTGCGCGGGTAGAGGCCGAACAACCGGGCGGCGGTGGCCGAGGTCAGCTCGGCGAACCTGGCCAGCGAGATCCGGCCGGCCACCACGCCCTCGGAGAACAGCATCGGCATGAGCGTCTCCAGGTCGGCGACGCCCTGCCGGGCGGTCACGACGTCCAGCGCGGGGTCGAGCTTGGCCGCGAGCGTCCACGGCGCGTGATCGCTGCACACGGTGTCCACCTGGCCCGCTGCCAGCCCCCGCCACAGCGCGTCCCGGTCGGAGGGGTCCCGCAGCGGCGGCGCGCCCACGTACTTGCCCGCGTCCGGCTCCCGGAACCGCTCCCGGGTCAGGTGCAGGTACAACGGCCGGGTCTCCACCCCCCGCCGCGTGCGCCGGGTCGGACAGGAACACCTTGATGCTGGTATGCCCGGCATCCGCCAGCGCCGCGATCTCGGCGGCGGTGCCCTCGCCCAGCCCGGCCAGCACCGGGTGCAGGAACCAGTCCGCCGCTGCCTCCGTGCTGGCGCCCGCCGCTTCCCGCGCGACCGCCGCCGTCATCGATTCGCCGGGCAGCGCGAACGTCATGTTCCCCAGGGTGGTGATGCCCCCGGCGAACGCGGCCAGCGAGCCGCTCCAGAAGTCGTCCACCCAGAACGGCTCCGGCCGGCCGGCCGCCTCGGCCAGCGCGGCGCACACCAGGTGCACGTGCGCGTCGATGCCGCCGGGGAGGATCAGCAGGCCGCGGGCGTCAAGCTCGTCCCGGCCCGACATGGCCCCGCCGAGCTGCGCGATGCGGCCATCCCGCACCCCCAGGTCGGCAGCCTGCTGCCGGTCAGGGGTGACGAGGGTCCCGCCCCGGACGACGAGCTCGAATCGGGTGGCAGCCACCCGGGCATCGTGGCACGCCGCGGCCGGTTACGAGCCGTCGGGCCAGCCGCCGCGTGCAGGACCATCGGCTGCCACGGCAGCGCCCCGGCCGGGCCGGCGAGCGGGCGGGGGGCCGGGCCAGGTAAAGCTTCCGGCGCTGGTTGACTTCCGGGGGCCGATCCCGAAGGCTGGCCGGATGCCAGCCGCTTCCCTGAACCCCCGCCCGCTCGGCGGGTCCGGGCTCGACGTATCGGAACTCTCGCTCGGCTCGTGGCGTACGTACGAGCGCCTGTCCCGCGAGACCGGGATCGCCATCATGCGGGCGGCCAGGGACGAGGGCATCAGCTTCTTCGACGATGCCAGGTACGACGACGAGACCGGCACGGCTCCGATCCCGACCGGGCATTCCGAAGTGGTGTTCGGGGAGCTGTTCCGCGGCGCGGGAGTGCGGCGGGACGAGGTCGTCGTGGCCAACAAGCTGTGGTGGGAGTCCTGGCCGCAACAGAGTGCCGCGGCCGAGCTGGACGGCTCGCTGCAGCGGATGGGATTCGACTACGTCGACCTCATCTACGCCAACCCGCCGCCGGCTGGCCTGCCGGTGGCCGGCCTGGTGGCCGAGGTCGGCGGGCTGGTCGCCGCGGGCAAGGCCCGGGCCTGGGCGGTGGTGAACTGGCAGGCGGATCAGCTTGCCGAGGCGGCCGGGGCCGCCAGGGCCGAGGGCGTGGCGCCGCCGTGCACCGCGCAGCTTCCCTACAGCCTGATCCAGCGTTCCTGGGTGGAGGACGAGGCCATGACCCGGGCGCTCTCGGCCGCCGGGGCCGGTGTCGTCGCCTCGTTCTGCCTGGCGGGCGGCGTGCTCACCGGCAAGTACCGGGCCGGTCAGGCGGCGGGCCGGGCCGCGGGCACGCTGGAGGATCCCAGTGCCGCCCCGGCCGTCGCGGCAGCGGATCAGCTGACCGGCCTCGCGGGCCGGCTGGGCACGACAGCGGCGGCGCTGGCGCTGGCGTTCCCGCTCACGAGTCCCGTGGTCACGAGCGTGCTGTTCGGCGCGACCAGCCCGGAGCAGCTGCGGGCGAACTGCGCCGCCAGCAAGCTGGCCGCGCGGCTGAGCCCGGGTGACCTCACCGCGTTGCGGCAGATCGGGCTGACTGAGCCGGCCTAGCCGGACCTGCGGCTTTGCGCCTGGTTGCGGTGCATCGGCCGGAACGGGACCTCTCCCGGCCAGATGTGACCTTCGCCCCCTGACATGCCGCTGCTGGCGGTGGCTAACTGGGTGGCATGTTCCTGAGCCACGAACTGCTGCTGGAACTGGGCTTCCCGGAGGCCCGAACGGCCCTGGACCGGCTGGTCGCCAGCGGCTGGCTGCAAGATACCTCCGGTGAGGCCTACGCCGAGGGACTGCGCGGGTTCGCCGGCGGGGCAGTCCGGGCGGTGCCAGCGCCGATCGGGCTCCGGTTGCTGGATCCGGTTTCCCGGGAGGCCGGCATCCTGCTGCCCATGCGGTGGGAGACGATCGGGTGCGCCGCCCCGCCGTTCCCCGTCCTCGACGCCGACCTGACCCTTGCCCCGGTCGCAGGCCATATCACCAGGCTCGGGCTGACCGGCAGTTACCGGCCGCACCGGGAGGCGTTCGCGCCGGGCCCGGATCAGGCTGCCGTGCGCGCGGTGGCTGCCGCGACCGTGGGTACCTTGCTGGCCAGGATCGCTGCTGCTATCGGGACCGGGCGGCCGGTCCCAGGCGTCATCGCGGGTGAACCAGCCGGGGATCGTACTTCCGCCAGTCGGAGCGGCCGTCGCGCCAGCGGATGAGCAGGAGCCAGTTGCCGCTCTCGCCGCGGGCCCACCCCAGCACCCGGGCATCGTGCCAGCGCTGGTCCGAGAACAGGACGTGGATGTCCCGTACCCGGAATCTGCTCGGGCCGCGCGGCTCGTCAGCGACCGGCAGCAGCGGCTCTGGCTCAGCCATAGCTTCATTATGCGAACGGGCGTTCTATCTCTTGGCAGCTACCTGCAGAATCGGTTGCTTCCCGGCTAAATCCACCAGCGCGCGCGGCGCTGCTGTGCCAGCCGGGTGGCGGGCCCGGTAATCCCCTGCGCGTGATCGCCGAGATGGTGCAGGTGGTCGCTGACCCATAGCAGGCGCGGCGCCTCGTGCAAGGGCCCCTCGCCGGCGCACGGCGGCGCCGCTGGGACGCCGGGGAAACCGAGTGCCGGCCCAGTGAGCGGGCCGGGCCCGTCCTGGGCGGAGGTGCCCGGGGCGGAGGTGCCCGGGGCGGGGGTGCCCGGGGCGGGGGTGCCCGGGGCGGTCACGGCCGGGCCGGGCGTGCCGACCATGGCGGCAACCCGGGTGTAGAAGCCGGCCAGCTCCGCCGCCACGTGCCGCAGCCCGTCCCGTTCCGCCTCGTCCGCTGGCACGGCGCTGCGGTCGGGTTCCGCCGCCCCGCCCGCGGTCGCGGCGCTGCCGTCGCCGGCGGCTGCCCCGTCGCCGGCGGCTGCCCCGTCGCTGGCGGCTTCGCCGTCCGGTGCTGGCAGGGTGGCCAGCGAGTAGGCGGTGAGCCGGAGCCGGGTCGTGGCCGCGACCAGCTGCCACAGATCGTCCCTGACCATGCGCTTGGCACCCTGCTCGGCCAGGTACCCGCGCAGCGCCTCGTCCAGCCGGATGCCTGCGCTGACCGCTGCGACGGTGCTGGCTGACGCGACCGGGCGGCCGCCGAGCGCCCAGTCGACCGCCTGCGTCAGGTACGCGGCGCCGCGCCGGAACGCATCCGCGAGGTCATGCCCGACCACCCCGGACGCCCCGTGCGGCCAGAACAGCGCCCCCACCACCAGGCTCACCGCGCAGCCGATCGCGACATCCTCGATCCGCAGCAGGCCGACCCGCCAGCCCGCGGGCACCAGCAGGTTGAACAGCACCACCACGGTGACCGTGAAGGCAGCCTGGCCGACCAGGAACGGCGCGGTCCCGGGCGCGTACGCGGCGACCAGGACCGCGAGCGGCAGCACCGCCCACAGCGCCACCGGGCTGGTGCCGATGCCGAGCAGCAGCGCCGCGCCCACCGCGAACCCGGCCACCGTGCCCGCCAGCGCGCGCAGCGCCGTCGAGCCGGTGGCAGCGGCGTTCCCCCGCAGCACCGACAGGGTGCCGAGCACCACCCAGAACCCGTGCTGCACGCCGCTGAGGTCGGCGACCGCGACCGCCACCGCGAGCGCGACCGCCCCGCGCGCCGCGTTCCTGAACACCACCGAACGGAGGCTGGCCTCGGGCAGCGCCACGCCCATCTCACCGAGGACCCGCAGCGTGTATTCAAACGCCTTCTTCGCC
>JAIRTY010000612.1 GCA_031254715.1 Nocardiopsaceae bacterium
CTGCTGCTCGACGACGTGTTCGCGGAGCTGGACACCGGCCGCCGGGAGCGGCTGGCGAGCCTGGTGGCCGGGGCGGAACAGGTCCTGGTGACGGCGGCGGTCCCGGCGGACGTTCCGGACGCGCTGAAGGGGGCCAGGTTCGAGGTCGCGGACGGGGCAATCGGCCGTGCCCGCTGAGGCCGGTGCCGGGGCGGGCGGCCGCGGCGGGGACCCGGGACGGTCAGGGCGTGCGACGGTGCCGGAGCAAGCGGCGGTGCCGGAGCAAACCGGGCCCGGGGCCGGCGGTCGGCGCGCGCCGGACGAAGGCTCCGCATCCGGGCCCGAGGCAGCCGGTCCGGATTCGGCTGAGCGCTCCCGGCGGGCGGCGGCGGCGCTGGGCCAGGCGCGGGCGGACGCCCGGGCACGGGGCGAGGGCCTGCCTGCCGCCGGGCAGCCTGCCCCGCCGGCCGGGCGTTCCCTGGCCGCTCCGCGCGGGCATGACCAGTCTGGACGCTCTCCGGCCACCACCCGCCGGGGCCGCCGGGACGACCCGCAGCCGCTCCGGTCGGCCATCGGAGGGCTGCTGGACGAGCAGGGCTGGCGGACCGAGGCCGCGGTGGGCTCTGTGTTCGGGCGGTGGGACCAGATCGTCGGCCCGGAGCTGGCGGTCCACACCCGGCCGGAAGGCCTGCGGGGAGGGGAGCTCACGGTCACTGCGGACTCGACGGCCTGGGCCACCCAGCTCCGGCTGCTCGCCGTGACGCTCATCGGCCGGGTGAATACCGAACTTGGCAGCCCGCTCGTTCGGAAGCTGAAAGTGCGGGGGCCCGCGCCCCCGCCGCGGTCGGGGCCATTGCGGGTCCGCGGCGCGCGGGGACCACGTGACGACTACGGCTGATCCAGCGGGTTTGCGCAGGTAAAATGAAAAGGCGCCGCAGTATGCCCCAGCGGCGGCGGCCTGCGTGATCAGTGGCGCGCACCTGTTCTGGAGGAGTTTGTTACTTGTCCTACGACGCACGCTCGATCACCGTTCTCGAAGGCCTGGAGGCGGTACGCAAGCGCCCCGGTATGTACATCGGATCCACCGGTGAGCGCGGACTCCACCATCTTGTTCAAGAAGTTGTTGACAATTCGGTCGACGAGGCACTGGCCGGGTTCTGCGACCACATCGACGTGACCCTGCTGGCCGACGGCGGCGTCCGGGTGGCCGACAACGGCCGCGGCATCCCGGTGGACGACCATCCGGTGGAGAAGCGGCCAGCGGTGGAAGTGGTGCTGACCACCCTGCACGCCGGGGGCAAGTTCGGCGGCACCTCCTACGCGGTCTCCGGAGGCCTGCACGGGGTCGGCGTGTCGGTGGTGAACGCGCTGTCGGTCCGGCTGGACGCTGAGATCCGCCGGGACGGGTACGCCTGGCGGCAGTCGTACCGGCGGGGCGAGCCCACGGGAGTGCTCGAGCGGGGCGAGAAGGCCGGCGACGCCGGCACGATCATCACCTTCTGGCCGGACGACGAGATCTTCGAGAGCACCGAGTGGAGCTTCGAGACGCTGTCGCGGCGGCTGCAGGAGATGGCGTTCCTGTGCCGGGGCCTTGAGATCGACCTGTCCGATCACCGGCCGGCGCACGTGAACGGCGAGCCGCGGGTGGTCCGGTTCTGCTACGAGGGCGGCATCGCCGACTTCGTCCGGTACCTGAACGGGACCAAGGAGCCGGTGCACGAGACGGTCATCGAGTTCGGGGCTGACGGGGACGGCATCTCGGCAGAGTTCGCGCTGCAGTGGAACTCCTCCTACACCGAGTCGGTGTACACGTTCGCGAACACGATCAACACCGCCGAGGGCGGCACCCACGAGGAGGGGTTCCGGGCGTCGCTCACCAATGTCATCAACCGGTACGCCCGCGATCAGAAGTTGCTGCGCGACAAGGACGAGAACCTCTCCGGTGAGGACGTGCGGGAGGGCCTGGCCGCGATCGTGTCGGTCAAGCTCACCAACCCGCAGTTCGAGGGCCAGACCAAGACCAAGCTCGGCAACACCGAGGCCAGGTCGTTCGTGCTCACGGTGTGCAACAACTACCTGCGCGACTGGCTGGACCGCAACCCCGGCGAGGCCAAGGCCATCATCACCAAGGCGACCCAGGCCGCGCGGGCCCGGATCGCCGCCCGCCAGGCCAGGGACCTGACCCGCAAGAGCGTGATGGGCAGTGCCGGGCTGCCGGGCAAGCTGGCCGACTGCCAGTCGGGTGATCCCGCCCAGTGCGAGATCTACGTGGTGGAGGGCGACTCCGCCGGCGGCTCCGCCAAGGGCGGCCGGGACCCGAAGTTCCAGGCGATCCTGCCGATCCGGGGCAAGATCCTGAACGTGGAGAAGGCCCGGATCGACCGGGTGCTCAAGAACAACGAGGTGCAGGCGCTCATCACCGCGCTCGGCACCGGCATCCACGACGATTTCGACATCACCAAGCTGCGGTATCACAAGATCATCCTGATGGCGGACGCGGACGTGGACGGCCAGCACATCACCACGCTGCTGCTCACCCTGCTGTTCCGGTTCATGAAGCCGCTGGTCGAGGCCGGGCACGTGTACCTGGCGCAGCCGCCGCTCTACAAGATCAAGTGGGACGGCCGCGGGGTCGCGCCCGGATACGCCTACTCCGACCGGGAGCGGGACGCGCAGATCGAGGCCGGGATCGCCGAGGGCCGCAGAGATCCGCGGCCGCGCGACGGCGTGCAGCGTTACAAGGGGCTGGGCGAGATGAACGCCCGCGAGTTGTGGGAGACCACGATGGACCCGGCCCGCCGCCTGCTCCGGCTGATCACCCTGGACGACGCCGCCCAGGCCGATGAGCTGTTCAGCGTGCTGATGGGCGAGGACGTGGAGGCACGGCGCTCGTTCATCCAGCGCAACGCCAAGGACGTGAGGTTCCTGGACATCTGAGGTTGCCCGGGCAGCCGCCCCCCGGGCGCTGCCCGCGCGGACCCTTCCCCGGCTGAGTGAGCCGCCCGGGGACTGCCAGACATGGGAAAGGCCAGCACGTGACGGACGTAGAGACGGGAGCACCGCCGCCGGGCGATCGGACCGAGCCGGTCGACATCCAGGTCGAGATGCAGCGCAGCTACATCGACTACGCGATGTCGGTCATCGTCGGCCGCGCCCTGCCCGACGTGCGGGACGGCCTCAAGCCGGTGCACACCCGCATCCTGTGGGCGATGTACGACGGCGGGTACCGTCCCGACCGCGGCTACAACAAGTGCGCCCGGGCCGTCGGTGAGGTGATGGGCAGCTATCACCCGCACGGCGACAGCGCCATCTACGACGCGCTGGTGCGGCTGGCGCAGCCGTGGTCGATGCGGATGCCGCTGATCGACGGGCAGGGCAACTTCGGGTCCCCCGGCAACGACCCGCCCGCTGCCATGCGGTACACCGAGTGCCGCCTGGCCCCGCTGGCGATGGAGATGCTGCGGGACATCGACAAGGACACCGTCGATTTCCGGCCCAACTACGACGGCCGCACCCCCGAGCCGGTGGTGCTGCCGGCCCGGTTCCCCAACCTGCTGGTGAACGGGTCGGAGGGGATCGCGGTCGGGATGGCGACCCGGATCCCGCCGCACAACCTGCGTGAGGTCGCCGCCGGCGCCCAGTGGTACCTGGACAACTTCGAGGCCACCGACGAGGAACTGCTGTCCGCGCTGATGGAGCGGATCAAGGGGCCCGACTTCCCCACCCGCGGCCTGATCGTCGGCCGCCGGGGCATCGGCGACGCCTACCGCACCGGGCGCGGCTCCATCACCATGCGCGCGGTGGTTGAGATCGAGGAGGACTCGCGCGGCCGCACCTGCCTGGTGGCCACCGAGCTGCCGTACCAGGTCAATCCGGACAACCTGGCCTCCAAGATCGGCGATCTGGTGCGGGACGGCCGGGTCAGCGGCATCGCCGACGTGCGCGACGAGACCAGCGACCGGACCGGCCAGCGGCTGGTGATCGTGCTGCGGCGGGACGCGGTCGCCAAGGTCGTGCTCAACAACCTGTACAAGCACACCCAGCTGCAGGAGACGTTCGGGGCGAACATGCTCGCCCTGGTCGACGGCGTGCCGCGGACGCTGCGGCTGGATCAGCTGATCCGGCACTGGGTCAGCCACCAGATCGACGTCATCGTCCGGCGGACCCGGGAACTGCTGCGGCGGGCGCAGGCGCGGGCGCACATCGTCAGCGCGCTGCTGAAGGCGATCGACCGGATCGACGAGGTGATCGCGCTGATCCGGGGCAGCGAGTCGGCGGCGGCCGCGCAGCAGGGCCTGATGCAGTTGCTCGAGATCGACGAGGAGCAGGCCCGCGCGATCCTCGACATGCAGCTGCGGCGGCTGGCGGCGCTGGAACGGCAGCAGCTCACCGACGAGTACGAGCAGCTCATGACCCAGATCGCGGACTACGAAGCGATCCTGGCCTCGCCCGAGCGGCAGCGGCGCATCGTCGGGGACGAGCTCGGCGAGATCGTGGACAAGTACGGCGACGACCGCCGGACCGAGATCATCAGCTACGACGGGGATGTCACCGACGAGGACCTGATCGCCGAGGAAGAGGTCGTCGTCACCATCACCCATGGCGGCTACGCCAAGCGGACCAAGTCCGACCTGTACCGGGCGCAGCGGCGGGGCGGCAAGGGAGTGCGCGGCGCCCAGCTCCGTACCGACGACATCGTCGAGCACTTCTTCGTCACCACCACCCACCACTGGATCCTGTTCTTCACCAACAA
>JAIRTY010000655.1 GCA_031254715.1 Nocardiopsaceae bacterium
ACTCGCTGTGGGTGGTCGCGTTCACCAACGACACCGGGCCGGTGCCGTTCTTCCTCTACGACCGGCAGCGCCGGGCCGGGCATTTCCTGTTCGAGCACCAGCCGGCGCTGTCGGGATACGAGCTGGCCCCGATGGAGCCGTTCTCGTTCCCGGCGCGGGACGGCCTGGTGATCCACGGGTACGCGACGTTCCCGCCGGGGGGCGGGCGGACCGGGCTGCCGATGGTGCTGAACGTGCACGGCGGGCCGTGGGCGCGCGACGCCTGGGGCTTCGACCCGGAGGCGCAGTGGCTCGCCAACCGCGGCTACCTGTGCGTGCAGGTGAACTTCCGCGGCTCGACCGGTTACGGGAAGACGTTCGTCAACGCGGGCGACCGGGAGTGGGGCGGCACGATGCAGGACGACCTCACCGACGCGGTGGCCTACGCGACCGGCCAGGGCTGGGCCGACCCCGCCCGGGTGGCGATCTACGGCGGCTCCTACGGCGGCTACGCGGCGCTGGCCGGGGTGGCGTTCACCCCGGACCTGTACCGCTGCGCGGTGGACATCGTCGGCCCGTCGAACCTGAAGACACTGATCGAGACGATCCCGCCGTACTGGGCACCGATGGTGTCGCTGTTCCACACCCGGGTCGGTAACCCGGCGACCGACACGGAGTTCCTGTGGTCGCGGTCCCCGCTGTCGCGGGCGGCTGAGTTCCGCACGCCGCTGCTGATCGCCCAGGGCGCGAACGATCCCCGGGTGAAGCAGGCCGAGTCGGAGCAGATCGTGGCCGCGCTGCGGGATGCCGGGATCGACCACGAGTACCTGCTGTTCCCTGACGAGGGCCACGGTTTCGCCAAGCCAGGGAACCGGCTGCGCTTCTACGCGGCGGCCGAGCGGTTCCTGGCCCGCCACCTCGGCGGCCGGGCCGAGGCGGAGCCGGCCGCCGGGGAGCCGACAGAGGAGGAACGGCCAGCGTGATCGAGATCAAGGATGGCGCGGCGCTGGACGCCATGCGCGAGGCCGGCCGGGTCGTCGCCGGGGCGCTGGCCGCGGTGAAGTCCGCCGCCGCGCCCGGGGTGTCGCTGGCGGAACTGGACGAGGTCGCGCACGACGTGCTGCGGGCGGCCGGCGCCCGGTCGCCGTTCCTGCACTACCACCCGTCCTTCGCCCCGGTGCCGTTCCCGGCGGTGATCTGCGCCTCGGTCAACGACGTCATCGTGCACGGCATCCCGGACGGCTACCGGCTCGCCGACGGCGACCTGTTCAGCATCGACTTCGGAGCCGAGCTGGACGGCTGGACCGGCGATGCCGCGACCACCTTCCCGGTGGGAACGCCCCGCGCCGGCGACCTGCCGCTGGTGGAGGCGACCGAGAAGGCGCTGGCGGCGGGCATCGGCGCCGCCGTGGCGGGCGGCCGGCTGGGCGACATCTCGCACGCGATCGGCTCGGCGGCGCGGGCGGCCGGGTACGGCGTGCCGTCGGGATTCGGCGGCCACGGCATCGGCCGCCACATGCACGAGGACCCGCACGTCCCGAACGAGGGCCGTCCCGGCCGGGGCCTGCGGCTGCGGCCGGGGCTGGTGCTCGCGATCGAGCCGATGCTGATGGCCGGCGGGGGCAGCGGGTACCGGGTGGCCCCGGACGGGTGGGCGCTGCACACCGTCGACGGCAGCCGGGCCGCTCACGCCGAGCACACGGTGGCGATCACCGCGGACGGCCCCCGCATCCTGACCCTGCCCTGACCGCCCGGCCGGAACTCGTTCGCCCCTTCCGCCCGGGCCCGGGTAAGCTCGCGACAGGTTGTCCCTGCGGACGCCGTCCCCGCAGACAGGGAGAGGACATTGCTGCTCTGAGGCTGAGGCACCGCGGCGCCAGCGCGCCGTGCGCGCGACGGCCCGGAGCGAGGCAGCCTTCCTGACCGCGATCCTTGCCGGAGCAGCGCCCGCCCCCGTGGTGCCTCCACGTGTTGCCAGCAGATCTCGCGCAACCCGGAGGCGGCCATGTCCCATTCGATCGTCGTCAGTGATCTCCGTTTCGCCTGGCCGGATGGTGCGGCGCTGTTCGACGGGCTCAGCTTCGCCGCCGGCCCCGGCCGCTCCAGCCTGATCGGGGCCAACGGCGCGGGCAAGTCCACCCTGCTGCGCCTGATCGCCGGCGAGCTGGCTCCCGCCAGCGGGACGGTCAGGGTCCGGGGCAGCCTCGGCTACCTGCCCCAGGACCTGACCCTGCAGGCAGGCCTGCCGGCCGACGAGGTGCTCGGCATCGCCGGCACCCGCCGCGCCCTGCACGCGATCGAGCGGGGCGAGGGCAGCGAGGCCGACTTCACCGCGGTCGGCGGCGACTGGGACATCGAGGAGCGTGCCCGCGCCACCCTGGACCGGCTCGGCCTGCCGCACATCGGCCTGGACCGCCGGGTCGGGCAGGTGTCGGGCGGGGAGACGGTGCTGCTGGGGCTGACCGCGCAGCTGCTGCGGCGGCCGGACGTGCTGCTGCTCGACGAGCCCACCAACAACCTGGACCTGGCCGCCCGGGACCGGCTGTATGCGGCGGTCGCCGCCTGGCCGGGCGTGATGCTGATCGTCAGCCACGACCGGGGGCTGCTCGAGCTGGCCGGCCAGACCGGGGAGCTGCGGGCGGGCCCGGGAGGTCGGTCGGGGCCGGTTGGTCGGGAGAGGACGGTGCGCTGGTACGGCGGCAACCTGTCCGCCTACGAGGCGGCGGTCGCGGCGGAGCAGGAAGCCGCGCAGCGCGGCGTCCGCGCCGCCGAGTCCGACCTGCGGCGGCAGCGGCGGGAGCTGGCGGAGGCGCCCGTCAAGCTGGACCGCAGGCGCCGGTACGGGCAGAAGATGTACGACACCAAGCGCGAGCCGCGGGCGGTCATGAACGAGCGCAAGCGGGAGGCGCAGGTCTCGGCCGGCAAGCACCGCATCATGCAGGCCGGGAAGGTCGAGGAGGCGGCCGGCCGGCTGGCCGCGGCGCGGGAGCTTGTCCGCGGCGACGAGGCGATCAGGATCGACCTGCCCGCCACCGCGGTCCCGGCCGGCCGCACCGTGCTCACCGCCAGCGGGGCCAGGCTGCGCGGCGGGGCGTGCGCCAGCCTGGAGGTCCGCGGGCCGGAGCGGATCGCGCTGCTCGGCGCGAACGGGGCGGGCAAGACCGCGCTGCTGCAGGCGATCGCCGGCCCCGGCGCTCCGCTGGCGGGCACGGTGACGGCGCTGGTCCCGGTGCGGTACCTGCCGCAGCGGCTGGACATCCTCGACGACGCGGCCACCGTCGCGGGGAACGTGAGCCGGTTCGCCCCGTCCGCGACGCCCAACACGATCCGTGCCAGGCTGGCCCGGTTCGGGTTCCGCGGTGCCCGGGCCGACCAGGTGGCCGGCGGCCTCTCCGGCGGCGAGCGGTTCCGTGCCAGCCTGGCCGCGCTGCTGCTGGCCGAGCCGGCCCCGCAGCTGCTGCTGCTCGACGAGCCCACCAACAGCCTGGACCTGGCCAGCGCCGGCCAGCTGTCGCAGGCGCTCGCTGCCTACCGGGGCGCGCTGATCGTGGCTAGCCACGACCTGGAGTTCCTGCGCGGGGCCGGGGTCACCAGGTGGCTGCGGCTGGCCGGGACGCTCAGTGAGATTGACCCGCCGTGACCCGGGCGCCCAGCTTGCCCGCTGCCCAGTCGGCGGTGGCGTACCGGTGGAACGGCGCCAGGTTGGCGCAGCCGTGGTTGCCCTGTTCAAGCATCAGCAGCTCAGCCGGGCCACCAGCCTCCCTGACCAGCCGCTCGGCGTGCTCGGGCGGGATCAGCCGGTCCCGCCGGCCCATAACGGCGAGCAGCGGGCACCGGATCATTTCCGCCCGGCCGGCCAGGCTCAGCTCCCCTGCCCGGGCCCGGGCGGCCGCCGGGTCAGCGGACTTGGACCGGACCCGGAACGCCTCCCGGGTGAGGTCAGGCAACTGGTCCCAGTTCGCGGCGAAGTCGTAGGGCCCGGCCAGCGCGATGCAGCAGCTGACCCGGTCGTCCCCGCTGGCCACCCGGGGCGCGTAGTAGCCGCCCAGGCTGACTCCCCAGACGCCCACCCGGTCCGGGTCGAGCGAGGGGATGCCGGTCAGGAAGTCGATGATGGCGGCGCCAGGGACCTCCCAGTCGCCCCGGATAGCCAGGTCGTACTCGGCCTCCCCCTGGCCCGGCCCGTCCACGCTGAACGTCGCGATGCCGCGGGCCAGGAACAGGTCCTCGGTGGTGCGCAGCTCCTCCTTGGCCGAGTCCAGGCCCGGGATCAGCACCATCACGGGATAGGGGCCCTCCCCGCCGGCCGGCTCGCGCAGCACGGCGGCCAGCCGCGACCCCTCGAACGGGATTTCCGACCGCCGGCCCGGCGGGTCCAGGTACGGCAGCGCGTCGGTGAGGCAGCGGACCGCCTGCTCGTGCGCGGCCCGCAGCTGCCCCAGGTCGTTCACGAACAGGAACTTGGCGAAGTGGTAGTAGACGGCCGCCCGCGCCAGGTGCGCCCCGGCTGACAGCTCCTGGCCGGCCGTCAGCGCGTCCCGGCCCAGCTGCTCGTGCTCCGCCGCGACGGCGCTCCACGCCGTGCACCACTCGTCCCAGGACTCCAGGCTGGCGGTGATCCGCCCGAAGTCACCTGCCGTTACGCCGTTCGTGGTGAACCGCGGCGCCCAGTGCGAGATCGCCGTCGCTACCCGGTCGTCCACCCGCCGTCCTCCCTGTCCTCGGCTGGTGAGATGCTGCAAACGAATGCATACTCTCTGGTGGGGCGTGCGGTCAACCGCTGAGGGGTGACGATGGATCCGCAGCAGGTACGGCTGACGGTCAACGGCGAGGAGCACACGGTGGCATGCGAGCCGGATACGCCGCTGCTGGACGTGCTCCGGCATGACCTGGGCCTGGCGGGCCCGCGGTTCGGGTGCGGGATCGGGCTGTGCGGGGCGTGCTTCGTGCTCGTCGACGGCCAGGCCCGCTCGTCGTGTGACCTGGCCGCCACCGCGGCCGAGGGCAGCCAGGTCACCACCGTCGAAGGGCTGGCGGCCGGCGGCAAGCTGCACCCGGTCCAGCAGGCGTTCATCGACGAGCAGGCGGCCCAGTGCGGCTACTGCATCTCGGGGATGGTGGTGAGCGCCGCGGCCCTGCTGGCGTCCACCCCGTCCCCCACCGCCGGGCAGGTGGCCGAGGCGCTGGACGGCAACCTGTGCCGCTGCGGCTCGCACGGCCGGATCGTCCGCGCGGTGCTCCGGGCATCGGGCCAGGAGGGAGAATGAGCACCAGCTGGCAGGCCCGGCTCGATTTCAGCCGGCCGGGCGAGGTGACCGTCCGGACCGGCAAGGTGGAGTACGGGCAGGGCATCTGGACGGCGCTGGCGCAGATCGCCGCCGAGGAGCTGGACGTCGCGCTTGACCAGGTGCGGGTGGCGCCGGTCAGCACCGCGACCAGCCCGGACGAGGGCACCACCTCAGGCAGCCGGTCGATCGAGGTGGGCGGCACGGCGCTGCGCGAGGCCTGCGTGCAGGCCCGGTCGGCGCTGCTGGCCGGCGCGGCCGCGAAGCTCGGCGTCAGTGCCGGGGAGCTGTCGGTGTCCGATGGCCAGATCCTGGCGCCGTCCGGCGGGACCGGCCTGTCGTACTGGAGCCTGCTGGCCCGGGGGGACGACCCCCCTGGAACCCCCCGCGAACCGCGGGCCGGCGGCCCGGTCGCCGGGAAGGCTGCCGGGGAGTGGTCGGTCGCGGGGCGGAGCGCACCCCGGCTCGACATCCCGGACAAGGTCACGGGCCGGCCGCGGTTCCTGCACGACCTGGTGCTGCCGGAGATGGCCTACGGCCGGGTGGTGCGCCCGCCCGCCCGCGCGGCCGAGCTGACCGGTCTGGGCGAGGTCCGGCTGCCGCCAGGGGCCGTCGTGGTCCGCGACGGCTCGTTCCTGGGCGTGGTGGCCGGCCGGGACCGGGACGCGGTCCGGGCCGCCGGGCTGCTGGCGCGCGCCGCCCGGTGGCGGGTGACCGAGTCGCTGCCGGACGAGCGCGACCTGTCCGGGTTCCTGCTGGCAGCGCCCGCGCAGGAGCAGCCGGTGACCGAGCGGCGGGACGAGGCGGCGGCCGCAGCCGTCACCCGGCGGCTGGCCGCCGACTACACCCGCCCGTTCATCGCCCACGCCTCGATGGCGCCGGGCTGCGCTATCGCCCGCTGGTCCCGGCGGCCCGAGGGCGAGTCGGTCACCGTGTGGAGCCACAGCCAGGGCCCGTTCGCGCTGCGCGCCGCGATCGCGGCCGGGCTGGGCCTCGGCCCGGAGCAGGTGACCGTTCAGCACGTGGAG
>JAIRTY010000658.1 GCA_031254715.1 Nocardiopsaceae bacterium
CGGAGCAGCCCGCAGCCGAGTGCCTCGGTGGCGGCCATGGCGGGATCTGCCAGCGGCAGCGCGGCCAGCTCGGATCGGCGGAAGTCCCGCTGGGCCAGGGCGGCCAGCTCCAGGAACCGGCGGGCGGGCGGGCGCAGGCCGCGGACCGCCGCCTCCACCGCCTGCCCGAGTCCGTCGCCGGCCGGCCCGGGCTCCCCGGCCGGCCCGCGACCGCCGGCCGGCCCGCGCTCTCCAGCCGGCCCGCGCTCTCCAGCCGGCCCGCGCGCTCCGGCCGGCCGGCGAGGACCTCCCGGCCCGGGCGGGTGCCCCAGCGACCGGGCGGCGGCCACTGCTAGCCGCTGGTTGCCAGCGGCAAGTTTCACCACCCGGCCGGCGTCGCCGCTGGCGAGCCGGGCAGTCCGGTTGGCCAGGGCGCGGATGTCAGCGTCCGGGAGCCCGGCCAGACCGAGTTCGGCGGCGATGACGCCGCGTGCCCGGAGCGCGGCCAGCATCCGTTCCAGCCCGGGCCGGGGCGGCGCGCATCGCCGCCCGAGCAGCAGCAGCACCCGTAGCCCGCCAACCCGCCGTGCCGCGTATCCGAGCAGGTCCAGGCTGGCGCTGTCCGCGAGATGCAGGTCGTCGAGGACCAGAACCAGCCCGCGTTCACCCGACGCCCACCCCAGCAGCGTCGTCACCGCCTCGAACAGGCGCCCCCGCCACAGCGCACCCGGCCCGGCCGGCGGCGGGGGGCCGAACGCTGGCAACAGCGCGGCCAGGTCCGCCGGCCAGCGAGCGGACGCCGGCGGGGGGCCCGTCAGGGCCAGGATCCCCGCGAGCGTCTCTGCCCACAGCCCGAACGGGTGCGACGGGCACGCGGCGCAGCTGACCGAGACCGCACTCTGCTGGTGTGCCCGGGCGACCAGGGCGGCGGCCAGGCAGGACTTGCCGGCGCCACCCTCGCCCGTCAGCACGACCACCCGGCCGGTCCCCGACCGTGCCGCCGCCCAGGCGGCCGTCAGCGTGGCCAGCTCCGCTCTGCGCCCGGCCAGCGGCTGGGCGGGCGGTGCCGGCCCGCGCCGAGCGGGGGCCCCGGCATCCGGGCCGGCCGATGGTGCGGGCCCCGGGGGCTCGCCGCCGTCGGCGCCGGCCTGGGCCCGGAGCAGCTCGGCCAGCCGCCTGGTCGCGGCGGCGGGCGATACGCCCAGGTCAGCCACCAGGCGCTGGCGGAGCCGCTCGTAGGCCTGGAGGGCGCCGGGAGTGTCGTCGCGGGCGGCGAGGCGGCGCATCAGGTCCCGGGCCGCCGGCTCGTCAAGGGGCCGCAATTCGGCACGCTCCCGGGCCCGGGTCAGCGCCGTTCCTGACCGGCCAGCGGCGGCAGCCTCCCTGGCCAGCTGCCCCAGCACGTCGGCGACCCGTTCGGAATGATGATCCCTGGCCTCGCAGACCCAGTCATCGTCTAGGTCATAGAGCAGCTCACCGCGGCACAGCCCGATCGCCTCCGTCAGCCGCCCGTACCCGGCCAGCCGCCCGAACTCGGTCACGTCCACGGTCACAGCGCCAGGGCGGAACCCGACAGCATCGCGGCTGGCGGTCAGGGCCCGGGCGCCGCGCGGCCCGAGCGCCCGGCGGACCGCCCACAGGGCGCTGCGCAGGCTGGCGCGAGCGCAGGCCGGCGGGGCTTCCGGCCAGAGCAGGCCAGCCAGCCTGGCGCGCGGATGAGTGCCGGGATGCAAGGCCAGCCAGCCCACCAGGGCGTGCAGCCGCCGGCCAGCCGGCATCGCTACCGGCACCCCGTCGGCTTCCACGTCGAGTGCGCCCAGCAGGCGGATACCCAGTCCCATGACCCGTGCCCCCCGGGACTTGCCGCGCCGTGACGGACCTGCCCGCGCTGGCGTGCGGCCGCCGCGCGGTGGTCTCGATCCCCTGGTCACAGCCTATCGGGCGGGAGGTATTGACGGTTATTTGACGGAAGGTCCAGATCATGGAGAACGGGGCTACGGCTGCCCCGACCGGTAACTGAGGGGGGACCGCGAATGACCGCGACAACTGGCGGCACAGCCATGTTCGACCTGGAGGCGCTGCGGCGGGGGGTAGAGAACCGGGACCTGGCGAGCATGCTCAGCCTCTACGACGAGAACGCCGAGATAAGGATCATCGATCAGCGGAACACGCCCAGCCATCCCGCGGTGGTGCGGGGGCGCACCCGGATCGGCGAATACCTCTCCGACGTGCTGGGCCGGGAGATGACGCATCACCTGGACCACGTCGTGACGGGTGACCGCACCATCTCCTTCGTGGAACGGTGCACGTACCCGGACGGGATGCAGGTGACGGGAACTTCGGTGCTCGACGTGGAGAACGGCCGCATCGTCCGGCAGGAGGCGGTGCAGGCCTGGGACGCCGCCCCGCCCGCGGCGGAGTACTACGACTTCGCCCAGCCCGACGAAGTGCGCACCTTCGAGAAGGGCAGGCTGGAACTGCTGCACACGCCCGCCGGGGACGTGGGGCGGATGATCCTGGAGCCGGGCTGGCGGTGGTCGCAGCATGTGAAGCCGATCGCCGGCACGGACCTGTGCCAGGCCGCCCACTTCGGCTACCAGATTTCCGGCCGCCTGCAGATCCAGATGGCGGACGGCACCACGCTCACCGCGTCGCCGGGTCAGGTCGGGACCGTCCCGCCGGGTCACGACGCCTGGGTGGTGGGCGACGAGCCCGCGGTGCTGCTCGACTGGCTGGGTGCCACCGAGTACGCGAAGTAG
>JAIRTY010000740.1 GCA_031254715.1 Nocardiopsaceae bacterium
AAACGCAGGAAAGCTTTCGCTTTCCCGCGTCGCTGTCCTTTAAGGCTAGGACAAGGCCCACCTCTTTTTAATCAACTATTTACCAACCCCTTTCGATTGGACTCGCCTTTACCCGTCCCGCCGCCTTGCGGGCCGCCGGACGACGGGTCCTCACCGGATGCCGCGCCGCCGCCGGATGCCGCGCCGCCGCCGGATGCCGCCCGGCCGGATGCCGCGCTGCCGCCGCCGGATGCCGCGCTGCGCGGCCGGGTGCCGCCCCGGCTGCCGGGCGATAGGGTGCGGGCCGGGCCGGCCTGAGCGCCCGGGCGGGGCGATCAGACTGTCGCACCCGCTCGCTAGCGTTCGGCGGTGTCCGTGACCGCGCACCCCCGGAAGGAGGCCTCCGTGACCACAGAGGCTGACCAGGCACTGCTGGCCCGGGTGCGGAAGCTGCTGGCCAAGGCGGAAGCCGCCGGGGTCACGCCCGCCGAGGCGCAGGCGCTGACCGCCAAGGCGGCCGAGCTGATGGCCAAGTACGGCATCGACCGGGCGCTGCTGGCGGCCGCCCGGCCGGAGACCGACCAGCCGGCCGACCGGGTGCTCGACGTCGGCAACCCGTGGGCGCGGGTGCAGGCCCATCTGCTGTGCGGGCTGGCCGACGCCATGCGATGCCAGTGCGTCATGCTCCCCCGCGCCGAGCCTGGCAGCCGCATCCACATGTTCGGCTTCGGATCGGATTTGGAACGGGTGGACGTGCTCTTCACCTCCGTACTGCTGCAGATGTGGCAGGGGCTGGCGGCCGCGCCGGGGCCGGCCAGCGGCCGCAGCCTGCGGGCCTGGCGGCGGAGCTGGCTGCTGGGCTTCGCGGCGGCCGTGGTGGCCCGGGTCCGCGCCGCCGAGGAACATGCCGCCGGCCAGGCAACGGCGCCACCGGGCGCGGACGGGCAGCGGGCCGCGCTGGTGCTCGCCACCAGGGAGGACGTGATCGGCCGCCGCCTCGCGCACGCCTACCCGCATATCCGCCGGGCCAGGATCACCTACACCGGCAACGGCTACGGAGCCGGTTACGCCGAGGGCCAGCGGGCCGACATCGGCGGCGCCCGGCTGCGGGCCCGCCCCAGCCGCGCGCTCGCGGGCGGTGGCTGACCAGGCGGGTCAGCTGAGGCGCCGCGTGAGCAGGTAGGCGCGGCGGATATCCACTTCGCCCGGGTAGGCGCGTCGCTCCAGCCGCGCCTCCACCCCGAAGCCCGCGCTCTCGATGACCTCTGCCAACGCGGCCGGCTCGAAGAAGCGGAAGTCCAGATCCACCGCGTGGCCCCACCACTCGTCCAGGTGCCTGACCTCGGAGCCGGCATGGAACGAGACCAGGAACAGCCCGCCCGGCCGCAACACCCGGCGGACCTGTGCGAAGGCGCTCGGCAGCTCTGCGGGCGGCAGGTGA
Source organism: Nocardiopsaceae bacterium (assembly GCA_031254715.1). GTDB lineage: Bacteria > Actinomycetota > Actinomycetes > Streptosporangiales > Streptosporangiaceae > JAIRTY01. The sequence continues at coordinate 1,421 of JAIRTY010000740.1, forward strand.
ATCACCGAGTAGAACGCGACCACCGCGCCGAACTCGCCGTCGGCCGCCGGCAGGCTGAGGAGGTCCCCCTCCCGGAACTCGGCGCCGGGATACTCGCGGCGGGCAACGGCGATCATGCCAGGGGACAGGTCGATCCCGACCGCGCGGACGCCGCGCCCGGCCAGCCAGGCAGCGACATGACCGGGCCCGCAGCCGAGGTCGGCCACGGGCGCGCCGGTCCCGGCTTCCTCGGCGAGGCAGGCCAGCAGCGCCCGGTCCAGCGGCTTGCGGGCGAGCTCGTCCCTGAACCCCGCCAGGTACTGCTCGGCCACGGCGTCGTAGCCCTGCCGGGTGCCGTCGTGCCGTCCGGATCCGCACATGACGGAAAGGCTGCCACGCCCGGCTGGCACCTGCCGCGGCCCGCTGGCGCCTGCCACGGATTACCAGGCGGCAGGTCCGTCGTCACTGACGAAGGCGCCGGTCGGGCCGTCCGCCCCGGCGGTAGCGAGCCGGACGATGACCGACACCGACCCCTCGTCCCCGAGCTGCAGCGTGCCCCGGTGGCCGTTCAGGTCGGTGGCGACGTAGCCGGGCGAGGCGGAGTTGACCGTGACCGTGGTACCGGCCAGTTGCGCGGCGTGGTGCAGGGTGAGGGCGTTGAGCGCGGCCTTGGACGAGTCGTAGGCCAGCAGCATCGGCGCATACCTGCGCTGCGGCGAGTCCGGGTCCGCCCACGCGGTGAGCGATCCCATCGTGGTCGAGACGTTCACGATCCGGGCCGCCGCAGACCGCAGCAGCAACGGGAGCATCAGCCTGGTGACGGTCGCCACCCCGAACACGTTGACCTCGTAGGTCTGGCGCAGCAGCCCGGCTGGCACTGCAGTGGGGACGCCCCGGATGCCCGGTTCCTGTTCCGGCGAGACGCCGGCGTTGTTGACCAGCACGTCCAGGCGGCCGCACGAGGCGTCGATGACGTCGCGGGCCTGCCGGACCGACCGCTCGCTGGTGACATCGAGCGGCACGAACCTGGCATCCGCGCCCCCGGCGCGCAGCGTTTCCGCGGCCTCCCGCCCCCGCTGCGGGTCGCGCGCGCCCGCGAACACGGTCATGCCGAGCGCTCCCAGCCGCCTCGACGTCTCCCATCCCAGGCCCTTGCCGGCGCCGGTGACCAGTGCGATGCGATCAGGCATCGGCCCTCCTCCGCGATTAGTGGTAATACACCACTACTATAGCTAACCAGGATCGGCGGTAGACTCCAGTCCCGATGACCGCTCCCCCGGATGTGCCCGCGCCTGGCACCAGCTACCTGCGGCTGGTGCTCGATGCTGACCTGCGCCTGCTGGCGGCCGCCGGGCAGCTGCGCCAGCACTGGAGCGCTCACGCGGCCTCGATCGGCCTGTCGGGGGCGCAGGCCAAGGTCCTGCTCAGCCTGGCACCGAGAGAGGAAATCCCGATGCGGAGGCTGGCGGAGCGGCTGGACTACGACGCGTCCAACCTCACCGGCGTGGTGGACCGGTTGCAGCGCCGCGGCGCGATCGAGCGGAGCCAGGGCCCGGCCGACCGCCGGGTGAAAACGCTCAGGCTGACACCTGCGGGCGAACGGCTCCGGGAGCAGTTCTGGCGTGGCCTCACCGAGGACCCCGGCCCGCTCGCCCCGCTGGCCGAGGCGGACCTGCGGGAACTAACCCGGCTGCTGGCCCTGCTCGGCCCCGGCGGCTAAGGCGGCGTCGCGGTTTACCCGGCGGCCCGGCGGAGCAGGGCGATGAAAATAGCGTCGGTGCCATGCACATGCGGCCAGAACTGCGCGTACCGGCCGTCCGGCGCAGGGCACCGCAAGCCGGGAACCTCCGCCAGCACCCCGGGCGCATCCAGCAGCACCACGTCACCGCGGGCTGCGGTCACGTCCGCCACCACCTCCCGCGTCTCGGCAACATGCGGGGTGCAGGTCACGTAGGCGATCACGCCGCCGGGCCGGGCCGCGGCCACGGCCGCGCCGAGCAGCCGCCGCTGCAGCCCGGCCAGGGCCGCCACGTCCGCCGGAGTCTTGCGCCAGCGCGCCTCCGGCCGGCGCCGGAGCGCGCCCAGGCCGGAGCAGGGCACGTCGGCCAGCACCCGGTCGAACGTCCCTGGCCGCCACGGCGGCACGGCCGCGTCCGCTGTCACCACCCCGGCCCTTCCGGTGCCGGCGGCCGCTGAGCGGGCCAGCCCGGCCCGGTGCTCGCGCAGGTCGGCGGCCAGCAGCCGGGCCCGGCGCCGGGCAGCCAGCCCCGCCAGCAGCGTGGCCTTGCCGCCCGGCCCCGCGCAGGCATCCAGCCAGCGCCGGTCCGGGCCGCCCGCCAGTTCCGCCCCGGCCAGCGCCTGCGCGGCGAGCTGGCTTGCCTCGTCCTGCACCACGGCCCGCCGCTGCGCCACCGCCGGCACCCCGCCCGGGTCCCCCTGGTCGAGATAGGCGCCGAACGGCGACCAGCGGGCGGGCTGCCCGCTGCGCCCGGTGACAAGTTCGGCAGGGCTGGCGAGACCCGGGATCGCGGCCAGGCTGACCCGCGGCGGGGTGTTGTCCGCCGCCAGCGCCGCCTCGGTCCGGGTCAGCGGGCCTGCCTCGTCCTCGCCCAGCGCGTGGCTGAGCGCGGTGACGATCCATCGCGGGTGGCTGAAGCGCACCGCGAGATGGCCCGCCGGGTCGGCCGCCCGGGCGGGCGCGACCGCCGCGACCCAGGCCGCCAGGTCGCGGGAGGCCACCTGGCGCAGCACCGCGTTGACGAAGCCGGCCGGGGCCGGGCCTGCTACCTCCCGGGCCAGGTCCACGGAGGACGCCACCGCGGCGTGCGGCTTGACCCGGGTGGCGAGCAGCTGGTGGGTGCCGAGCCGGAGCACGTCGCGCACGGGCGGGTCGACCTGCCCGGGATCCCGGTCGCTGCACTCCGCCAGCACGGCGTCGTAGGTGCCCTGCCCGCGCAGGGTGCCGTAGCACAGCTCGGTCGCGAAGGCGGCGTCCCGCCCGGTCAGGCCGCGCTCGGCGAGCAGGCGGGGCAGCAACAGGTTGGCGTAGGCGCTCCGCTGGCCGACCGCGGCCAGCACATCGAACGCGGCCCGGCGGGCCGGATCGCCGGACCCGGGCCGGCGGGCCGGGCGCGCCGCCCGGGCTGCGCGCCGCGCCGCGGCCGGGCCCGTCTTCCCGGTCATGTGAGGAACACCGGCGCCCGTGAATCCATCAGGACAGCACCAGCCGGTCGGAGCCTGCCGCGTCCGGGTGCAGGTGCAGGCCCCGGGCCCACTCGGCGGCGGTCATCCGGCGCTTGCCGGGCGGCTGCACGTCGCCCAGCAGGACCGGGTGGGTGGCGGTGCCAGCGAGCACTCCGTCCCGGCAGGCCAGCAGCTCGCCGGGGCGCAGCCGGGCACCATCCGGGCTGCCGCCGGCGTCCCCGGGGCCGGCCGGCGCGGAGCCAGCCGGCGCGGGGCCAGCCGGCGCGGGATCGGCCAGCGGCCACAGCTTGAGCCTGACGTCGTCGAGCAGCGTCCAGGCGCCGGGCGCGGGCGTGCAGGCACGGATCCGGCGGCTGACCGCCTGGGCGGGCTCGCCCCAGCGGACGCGGGCGTCCTCGGGGGTGAGCCTGGGGGCCTGACTGATCCCGTCGGCCGGCTGCGGGCGCGGCTCGAGTTCCCCGGCCTCGATCCCGTCCAGGGTCCGGACCAGCAGCTCGGCCCCGGACCGGGCGAGCCTGGCCAGCATGTCCCCGGCGGTGTCGCGCGGGCCGATCGGCTCGGTCATCACGCCGTAGACGGGGCCAGCGTCCAGCTCACGCACCAGCCGGAAGGTGGTCGCGCCGGTGATCTCGTCGCCGTGCAGGATGGCGTGCTGCACCGGCGCTGCGCCGCGCCAGGCCGGCAGCAGCGAGAAGTGCAGGTTCACCCAGCCGTGCACCGGGATGTCGAGCGCGGCCTGCGGGATCAGCCCGCCGTAGGCGGTCACCGGGCAGCAGTCCGGCCCGATCGCACGGAGCCGGTCCAGGAAGCCTGGATCGCGCGGCCGGTCCGGCTTGAGCACGTCCAGCCCGGCGCTGGCCGCCCGATCAGCTACCGGGCTGGCCGCCACCCGGCGGCCCCGCCCGGCAGGGGCATCCGGCCTGGTCACCACCGCGGCCACCTCGTGCCCCGAGTCCAGCAGAGCCTCCAGCGAAGGCACAGCGGCCTGCGGGGTACCGGCGAAAACCAGCCGCATGGGTAGCTGCCCTACAGGGCCTGGCCGTGGGTCGGGTGCGGCGACACGCGGAGCTCGGGGACCGGCTCCCCCCACCATTCCGCTGCCCTGATCTCCCGCATCGCCAGCTTGCGCTGCTCCTGGTCGAGCCGGTCGATGAACAGGATCCCGTCCAGGTGGTCGGTCTCGTGCTGGACGCACCGGGCCAGGTGGCCAGTGCCTTCCAGGGTGACCGGCTCGCCGTACATGGTGAAGCCCTTGGCCACCACGCCATAGGAACGCGGCGTGGGGAAGGCAAGGCCGGGGAATGACAGGCACCCCTCGTCGTCGGTCTCCTGCTCCCCGGTCAGGTCGAGCGACGGGTTGATCAGGTGGCCTACGACGTCGTCCACGTGGTAGGTGAACACCCGCAGCCCCACGCCGATCTGCGGGGCGGCCAGGCCCACCCCCGGCGCGTCCAGCATCGTGTCGGTGAGGTCCTTGACCAGCCGGCGCAGCTCGGCGTCGAAATCGCGGACCGGATCGGCGGGGGTGCGCAGCACCGGGTCGCCGAAGATGCGGATCGGCTTGATGCTGATGGTCCCCACCCCTTCCGTCTGAACAGCCAGCACAGTCTATGTAAGAAAGCGCCCGCGCCGCGGCAGCGTCACCGGTGCCCCGGCCCCCGGGACGCGGCCCGGCCGCGGCCCCGGATCAGGTAACCGCCCGTTCCGCAGCAGACGGCGATCTGGCCTTGAAGGCCGCCTTCCGGGCGGCCCGCGCCACGGCCTTGTCCGGGTGGTGCTCGCTGAGCGCGGTGAGCAGGTCGGTCACCCCGGGGTGGCTCACCTGCCACAGTCCCGCGACCAGCTCCGCCTGCGCCTCCGGCGGCACGTCGGGCAGCAGCTCGGCGACCACGTCCTGCGGATCCGCCTCCTCCAGCAGCCCGGCCCCCAGGTCCACCAGCAGCCACGCCCGGTCCTGCGGTCCCAGCTCGGCTTCCTCGCCGTGCTCGTGCAGCCACACCGCCGCGTGCGCGCGCAGCACCGGTTCCGCCAGCGCCGCCCGCACCGCCGGCACGGCGTCCGCGCCGATCCGGTCCAGTACCGCGAACCCCGCGCCGCGCAGTCCGGGCGAGCCGCGCCCGGCGGCGTCGATGAGTTCCGTCGCGGCCTGCTGCGGGGTGCGGGCCGCCAGCCAGGCCGCGATCTCCGCCTCCCCGTCGTCCACGTCGCAGCCAGCCAGCGTGGCCAGCAGGGCGGCCGCGTCGCCGCGCGCGACGTCGCCGAGCACCGGCACGTGCCAGCCCTGCGCGCGCAGCCGCCGGTGCACCCCCCAGATCCCCAGCCGGGACAGGGTGACGGTCAGCCCGCCAGCGGCCTCCTCGGTGCCGAGTTCCACCACCCCGAGGTCGGCCAGGGTCTCCAGGGCGGCGGAGAGCTCAGCGGCCAGGTCGCGGCCGGGCCCCCCGGCCCGGCCCGGCGTGCCCGCCGCCGCCAGGTACGCCTCGAACAGCGCGTCCATCTTCACCGGCCCGCCGACCGTGTAGAGCGCGGTCGCCATGCCGTCGAGGTCGTCGGCGCCCAGCATCACCGCCAGCACGTCATCCCAGGCGGCGAGCACGTCGTCGGCGGCCTGCACCGACAGCAGGCGGGCCCGGAGCCCGGGGCCTGCGCGGCCGTCGTCCGTGGTGAGCAGGCCGGCCGCGACCGCGACCCGCCAGCCGGTAGCCAGTTCTTCCGGCGCCAGTTCCAGCTCGGTTGCGGCCGCCGCGGCCGTGGCGGGCGGCAGCGTGCCATCGCCGGCCACCGCACACTCGTTTCCGGCCCAGCGGGCGATGTCCCGGGCGGCCCGCAGCAGCGGCGCC
>JAIRTY010000839.1 GCA_031254715.1 Nocardiopsaceae bacterium
GGCTGCTGATCGCGGACGAGGCCACCACCTCGCTGGACGTGACCACGCAGGCGCAGATCATGGACCTGCTACTGGACCTGCAGGCCCAGCTGGGCATGGCGCTGGTGCTCATCAGCCACGACCTGTCGCTGGCCGCCAGCTACACCGACGACGTGATCGTGATGTACGCGGGCGGCATCGTGGAGGAGGCCGCGACGCGTCGGCTCTTCTCCGGCGTCCGGATGCCCTACACCAAGGCCCTGCTGGAGGCGGTACCGCGGCTTGAGCGCAGCCCGCACACCCCGCTGCCGGTGATCGGTGGCCGGCCGCCGGAGGCGGCCGGCCAGACGCCGGGCTGCTCGTTCGCGCCGCGCTGCCCCAATGCGCGGGACCGGTGCCGCCAGGAGGCGCCCCCGCTGGCCGAGCAGGAACCGGGGCACCGCTGGGCCTGCTGGTTCCCCTGCCCCGACGGAGTGCCCGCATGACCGCGCCCGGCCCCCTGCTGCAGGCGCGCGACATCGTCTGCGAGTACGTGCTCAGGGACTACGGCGGCGGCAGGGGCGGCGTCGTCCACGCGGTTTCCGGGGTGTCCTTCGACGTCCAGCCCGGCGAGACGCTCGGGATCGTGGGCGAGACCGGCTCCGGTAAGTCCACCCTGGCCAGAGCCCTGCTGCAGGCACCGAGGCCGAAGTCGGGGTCGGTCATCTTCGGCGGGACCGACCTGGTCAGGCTGCGCGGCCGGCAGCTCAAGCAGGCCCGGCGGCAGCTGCAGATGGTCTTCCAGGACCCGTTCGGCTCGCTCGACCCGAAGTGGCGGGTCGCCGACCTGGTGGAGGAGCCGCTGGTCGCCTACGCGGCCGGGGACCGGGCGGCCCGCCGCCGGCGGGTGGGCGAGCTGCTGGAGCTGGTCGGCCTCGACCCGGCCAGCCACGCCCGCCGCCGGCCCCGCGAACTGTCCGGCGGCCAGTGCCAGCGGGTCGCCATCGCGCGGGCGGTGGCCCTCTCTCCTGCGCTGCTCATCTGCGACGAGGCCGTCTCCTCGCTCGACGTGCTGATCCAGGCCCAGGTGCTCAACCTGTTCGAGCGGCTGCGCGGGGAGCTGGGCCTGTCCTACCTGTTCATCGCGCACGACCTGGCGCTGGTGAAGCAGGTCAGCGACCGGGTGGCGGTGATGTACCTGGGCAAGCTGTGCGAGACCGGCCCGGCCGAGGCGATCTACGCCAGCCCGCTGCACCCCTACACCCGGGCGCTGCTCGACTCCATCCCGAGCCCGGACCCGGCCGCGCCCCGGCCGCCGGTCGCCACCGAGATCCATGGCGAGCCGCCGTCGCCGGTCAGCCCGCCGAGCGGCTGCCGGTTCCGTACCCGCTGCCCGCGGGCAGCCGAGCGCTGCGCGGCGGAGGAGCCGCCGATGCGGACCCTGGCCGACGGCCACTCGGTCGCCTGCCACTTCCCGCTCTCCCGGCCGGCCGCCCGGTCCGCCGCACCGGAACGAGAGGAGCTGACCCGATGAGGCTGCGGGTGCTGCTGGAGCCGCGGTACGGCGCGAGCTACGGGCAGATCCTGGCCATCGCCCAGGCCGCCGACGAGTCCGGGTTCGACGCGTTCTTCCGGTCCGACCATTACCTGGGCATCGAGGCCAGCGACCCGTCCTTCGCCCCCACCGACTCCTGGACCACCATGGGCGGGCTGGCGGTCCAGACCCAGCGGGTCCGGCTCGGGACGCTGATGACCGCGTCCACCTTCCGCTACCCCGGGCCGCTCGCGATCGCCGTGGCCACCGCCGACGCGATGAGCGGGGGCCGGGTGGAGCTCGGGATCGGGGCCGCCTGGTACGAGCGGGAGCACGAGTCGTTCGGCATCCCGTTCCCGCCGCTCGGCGAGCGCTTCGACCGGCTGGCCGAGCAGCTCAGCGTGCTGACCGGGCTGTGGGACACGCCACCGGGCGGGCGCTTCACCTTCCGCGGCAGCCACTACCAGCTCTCCGAGTGCGCGAACTTCCCGGTCCCCGGGGGCGCGGACGGGCACCGGCGGCCGCCCATCATCATCGGGGGCGGCGGGCCGCGGCGCACCCCCGCGCTGGCGGCCCGCTTCGCTGACGAGTTCAACTGCGGAATGGCGGACGGCACCGCGGAGCGGCTGCGCAACTTCCGCCGCATCTGCGAGGGCCTCGGCCGCGACCCGGCCGGGGTCCGGCTCTCCACCACCCTCCCGGTGTGCTCCGGTGCCACCAAGGCGGAGGCGGACCGGCGGGCCGAGTCGCTCGGCGAGGCGGGGGCCAGGCTGCTGCGGCTGGGAGTGGTGGGCCCGCCGGCGGAGGTGCGCGGCCGGATCGAGGAACTCGCCCGGGCCGGCGCCGACACCGTCTACCTCCACATCTACGACGGCTCCGATCCCGACCACATCCGCCTGCTCGGCGCCGAGCTGGTGCCGGAGCTGGCCTAGCGGCCGCCAGCGGCCGGAGGGGGTGGTGACCGCAGATGCTGGCAGCGGTGACCCGGAGCCCGGGCGTGCTCGAGCTGGGCGACGTGCCGGAACCGGGACGGCCCGGCCCCCGCGATGTCCCG
>JAIRTY010000846.1 GCA_031254715.1 Nocardiopsaceae bacterium
CCCGGGCCCGTTAGGCGGACGGCGCCCAGAGCCGGTCGGCGTCACCGGCCGCGAGCCGGCCCCGGTAGACGTCGATCTTGTGGTCGATGAGCGTGAGGTTCTCCAGCGCCTCGGCGATCTTGGCGGTCACGTCGGCACGGTGCGCTTCCAGCAGCGCAAGCCGTTCCTGCTCGTTGCCAGCCCCGGCGGAGACGAGCTCGGCGTAGCGGCGGATGGCCCTGATCGGCATGCCGGTGGCCCGGAGCCTGGTGCAGATGGTGATCCAGTCCAGATCGAGCTGCCGGTAGCGGCGCCGGCCGCCGGCGGTGCGGTCGACGGGGGTCACGGTCAGGCCGGCGCGTTCGTAGTAGCGCAGGGTGTGCACGCTGACCCCGGTCCGGCGGGCGGCCTCGGCGATGGTCAGGCCCGGCCGGGATTCGGGGCGGGCGCGCGCGGGCACCGGCTGCTGCCTGGCTTCAGGCTGGTGTCTTGCTTCGGGCTGCTGCCTGGCTTCGAGCTGCCGCTTGACTTCGAGCACGCTCTAAATCCTAACGTCTCGGTCATGAGCCCTCTCACCCAGCCGGCGGCCGCGGCCGGCGAGCGCGGGGCGGCGCGGCCCGGGGTTCCCGGGCTCAGCCGGCGCCGCCGGTTGCTGGTCCTTGCCGTCTGCTGCGCCAGCGTGATCGTCGTCGTGATGGACATCTCGATCGTGAACGTCGCGCTGCCGGCGATCCGCCGCGACCTGCATGCGTCGGTATCCGGCCTGCAATGGACGGTCGACGCGTACACCCTGGTGCTGGCCAGCTTCCTGGTCCTGGCGGGGTCCACCGGCGACCGCATCGGCCGCCGCCGGGTCTTCCAGACCGGCCTCGCCGCCTTCGGGCTCGGCTCGCTGCTGTGCGGGCTGGCGCCGGGCACCGGCTGGCTGATCGCGGCGCGGGCGCTGCAGGCCGCCGGCGGCACGATGCTGAACCCGGTGGCGATGGCGATCGTGGTCAACACCTTCCCCGGCCCGGCGGAGCGGGCCAGGGCCATCGGCGTGTTCGGCTCGATGTCCGGCCTGTCGCTGGCGCTGGGCCCGGTCCTGGGCGGCGCCCTGGTCGACGCCCTCGGCTGGCACTCGGTCTTCTGGATCAACGTGCCGATCGTGGCCGCCGCGATCGTGTGCACCGCGCTGCTCGTGCCCGAGTCCCGCGCTCCCCGTGCGCGCCGGTTCGACCCGGCAGGCCAGGTCCTGGTGATCCTGGTGCTCGGCAGCGTCGTCTACGCCATCATCGAGTCCAGCTGGCTGGGCTGGACCTCGCCGGTCATCCTCGGACTGCTCGCCCTGGCCGTGCTCAGCGTGCTGGGGATCCTGTGGTATGAACCGCGCCGCGGCGACCCGCTGCTCGAACTGCGCCTTTTCCGCAGCGTGTCGTTCAGTTCGGCGATCCTGATGGCGGTCTTCGCCCTGTGCGGGTTCGGCGCATTCCTGTTCGTCACCACCCAGTACCTGCAGGCCGTGCGCGGCTTGCCGGCGTTTGCGGCCGGGCTGTGCCTGCTGCCGGTCGGGGGCCTGGTGATGGTGCTGTCCCCGGTTGCCGGGCGGCTCGTCGGCGCGCGCCGTTCCCGGCTGCCGCTGGTGGCCGCGGGAGCCGGGCTGGCGCTGGGCGGGGGAGCGTCGCTCTGGCTCGGGCCGGCCACTCCGCTGCCGGCCGTGCTCGCTGTCTATCTGCTGTTCGGCGTCTTCCTCGGGGCCGTCAACCCGCCGCTCACCACGACGGCGGTCGCCGGGATGCCCGTCTCGATGGCCGGGGTGGCCGCCTCGCTGGTCTCCGCAGGCCGGCAAACCGGCACCACCCTCGGGGTCGCGATCTCCGGCACGATCGTGGGTGCTGCCTTCGGCCGCGGGGGGATGGCGTTCACCGGCGCCGAGCATGGCGTCTGGTGGCTGGTGTGCGGGCTCGGCGGCGGGATCCTGGTCCTGGCACTGCTCAGCACCGGGCGCTGGGCGCAGGGCACCGCCGCGCGGGCGGCGGCCCTGTTCGAGGAGCTGGACCGGGGCGGCGCCTGACGACTCCGTCCTGCCGTCAGAGCGTCTGGATCCATTCGCCGGTGCTGGTAACCAGCGCCTGGCGGGGGACCCGGCTTTTGTCAAGTTAGTGCCCACCGGCCTGGCCGTTTGATGAGCGCGAGGACGGCGGATGATGATGGCGGCATGGGAACGTCCGCAGACGCTGGTGGCGCGCTGGCCGCGCAGGGCCGCACCCTTTGCCTGCCTGAGCCGACCGGTCCGTGCCAGGTCGGCACCACGTCCTTGCACCTGATAGACACCTCCCGCCCCGATCCGTGGGCCGCGGGGGTGGATGCACGTGAGCTGATGGTTTCCCTGTGGTATCCGGCGGTGCCATCGGATGGGCGGCCAGCGCGCTACATGGCGCCAGCGGAGTCCGAATTCCAACTCGCAGCCAGAGGCATCATCGGCGTTCCACCGGACGCGCTGAGCACGGTCCGCACCAATGCGGTCAGCGACGCCAGGCCGACCGGGCCCCCGCGCAGCCTTCCCCTCGTCGTGCTCTCACCCGGCTTCACCGCCCCCCGCAGCGCGCTAACCGCCTTGGCCGAGGACCTGGCCAGCCACGGCTACGTCGTGGCCGGGATTGATCACACCTACGAGAGCTTCGCCACGGCCTTTCCCGACGGGCGCATCACCACCTGCCTCGCCCGCCAGGATGCCCGGCCGGACAGGGTAGAGAAGGTAGCGGCAGGCCGGGCAGCGGATGTCTCCTTCGTGCTCGGCGAGCTGACTGGTGCGCACCCGGCATGGCAGGGCGCCGCGCTGATGGACTCCTCCCGGATCGGGATGGCTGGCCACTCCGCAGGCGGTGCCGCCGCCATCGCCGCCATGCTGGCCGACTCCCGCATCCGCGCCGGCATCGACATGGACGGCGCCACTGCCGCTCCGATCCCGGACCACGGCCTGTCCCGGCCATTCCTGTTCCTGGGGAAGCAATCCAACTACACCCCGGGCAGGCGATCCGCGGGCATCCTCGGGAAGCTGAAGCCAGGTCCGGTGAGCACCTGGGAGCGTGACTGGAGGCTCCTGACCGGCTGGAAGCGGTGGCTTCTGGTTGCCGGAGCGGTACACGCCTCTTTCACCGACCTAGCGCTGCTGGCCGATCAGAGCGGCATTGACAACGGCGCCGGCCTCCCCGGAGCCCGGTCCCTGGACATCACACGCGCCTATGTCCAGGCCTTCTTCGACCAGCAGTTGCGCGGCAAACCGCAAACGCTGCTGGACCAGCCGTCACGACACTACCCCGAGGTCACGTTCGCTTTCCCGGAGGCTGACACTCACCCATAGCACTCCAGCCAAAGCAGGGCGCGCCGCTGCCCGAGGCAGCGGAAGAGATCAGAACCCACAACGCGGGCACGAGCCGCTGTTAGTGCACAAATCCACCGGTCTCCGCCCGCGAACCTGCAGGCCACAGCTCTGCGTCCCAGCGAACCCCTGCACGATGATAAAAGTCAGGTCAGAGCGTCTGGGTCCATTCGCCGGTGCTGGTGACCAGCGCCTGGCGGGGGAAGACCTTCTCCGTGAGCACGCGGTGGACTTCCGGGTCAGCGTCGGCGCAGGCGTCGGCCAGCACGACGAGACGGTAGTCGAGGTCAGCCGCCTGCCGCAGGGTCGAGAGCACGACGCCGCTGGTGGCGATCCCCGCGAGGACCAGGGTGCCGGCCCCGGCGGCGCGCAGCAGCACGTCGAGATCGCTGCCGCTGAAGGCGCTGACGCGCCGCTTGAGGATGACGGGCTCGTCGGGCCGGGGCGCAAGGTCCGGGTGGACCTGGGTGGCGGGGTGATCCTGGGTCATCGCCTCGCCGGCCTGGTGGATGCTGCCGAAGGAGCGGTTGGCCGCGGCGGCTTCCGGGTAGCCGGGGCGGAAGGCGACCCGGACGAACATGACGGGGATCTGGCTGGCGCGAGCGGCCTCGACGGCGCGGACGGCCGCGGCGAGAACGGATTCGTCGCCGAAGCGGTCGACCACGCCGTGCTGGAAGTCCATGACGAGCAGGACGGTTCGGGAATCGGCCACTGGTTCCTCTCGGGTCGGCTGGGTCAGGGCCCGGCTGGGTCAGGGCCCGGCTGCGCCCGGCAAGCTACGTCGTCCAGCCGTCGGGGGTTACCGCCAGCTGGCCGGGTAGCCGGCCGGGAGGAGCCCGTACGGGGACTGGGCGCGATTGGGCGCGGCAGGCACGCCCAGCCGCTGGAGCAGCTGTTCGAAGTTGAGCCCGATCCTGGTCGGGAACGGGCCGAGCCCGCTGATGCCGCCGGCCTCGGGAAGCTGCGACTCGGGGGCCAGGCCGGTTGCCTGTGACCACCCGGTTTCGATGCCGTCTCCGCCTGCGAACATGGTGCCGAGCACGGTTGCGGGACTCACGTGCTGGCCGGCCGTGACGGCCGGGACGATGTCCTCGGCCACGAAGACGACCTGCCCCTCGGCGGGGCCGGCGGTGAGCCGGTAGGTGATCCACCCGCCGCCGGGCCAGCCGACGTTGTTCCCTGACACGCTGGTGATGATCGCGTCGCCGAGTGCATAGACCGGGC